>CAZBDM010000165.1:0-7114 GCA_964490675.1 uncultured Oligoflexales bacterium | reverse complement strand
CTCAGTGAACCGATCAAGTTCAAACTTTTTGCTCTATGGCCGAAAGGCAATGAGAAGATGATTTCGATAAAAAAACTACTCGAACTATTAGAGATGGATAAAGCACCAAAAGCGATGGCCGACCCTGAATTTCAAATCAAGGTCAGCGACGTAGCTGTTGAAATGTTGAAAGACTAAAGTTGAGGTTTTCACTAACCTTTAAAAAACCGAAAGATGCCCCATCTTAAAAGACCTTTATCACCTGCATTGATCCAATGTCCGAGGCCTTTCTTCATGTTTTCGATGTAGTCTTCGGAAATTTTATCGGAAAGGCTAGATTGTCTTTCTTCAAGCTCTTTTAAGACATGGCTGTAGTGCGCTGTCAAACAACGCGACAAATCTTGAAAGAAGTATTCTCTAAACCGACACTCTTTTGCGGCAATGCGGTAAAACGAAACAGAACTGAGTGACTCTAAATGAATACGATCGAGCACAGGCTGTAGCTCTGCTCTTGTTGCTGTATCACCCTGCATGATATCTGTGTAGACAAGGCAGCCCCCTGGTTTAAGGACACGATAAGCTTCTTTTAAAACCGTGTCTCTGCGACCACTATGAAGAAAAGAATCCTGCGACCAAACGACATCGAAGCTATTATCCTGATAGGGGAGCTCTTCGAAGTTACCTTCACGCACAAGAATCTTTTCTTCCAGTCCAGCCTCTTTAATGAGTTGGCGGTTGATATCGTTTTGCGCTTTGCTAAGATTCAAACACTCGACTTTACATTGGTACTCTTTCGCCAAAAAACGTGCCGAGCCACCAAAGCCAGAACCTAGATCGAGAACTGTGCGGTTACGATTCAGTGATGGAATGAGTTTAGCCATTTTTATAACGGTCAAACGGCTTGCTTCTGAAATATCATCTGTTTGATCGTAAATACCGATGTGAATATCCTCTCCGCCCCAGACATGAAAGTAAAAGCGGTTGGCATCATCACTGTCGTAATAGTTTTTCGTTACCTCGACGACTTCACTTGACTCCGTAGTCACTGATTTCTCCTCCGTATTCGTTGCCGTAGAGTTTTTCAGCGCAATGGATGAAAAAGTCTGGGTCTTCGTGTTTGTATGTTTCTTGAAAGTCTCCAAGAGTCTTGACTTGTTGAAAGCCAACTTCAAACATCAGCTTGCGCATATAGTCTTTGCGCAGTGGAAACATATTCAAATGAAAAACTGATTTGTCTGGAAATTCGTAACGAAAACGAGCTAGCTTCTCAGTGATCTCTTCGGGTTCTGCTTTTACGTTATCACCGCAGTAGTAGTAAGCACCGCGGTTAGAGTAGTTTTCGTTAAGCAACGCATCGTAATTCCTTTGATCCAGAATGAGGATGCCATCGTGTCGTAACGCCGCGTAAAATTCGGCTAATGCCTTACGACGATCTCTTTCGCTATGAAGGTGAGTAAAGGAGTTGCCTAAACAAATGACCGCATCGTACTTACCGTGAATATCACGATTAAGCCAGCGCCAATCCGCCTGCACGGTTCTTAAAATACGGTCATACTTTCGAGCGTTGTTAAAGGCCTTAGCGAGCATATTCGGACTACCATCGGCACTGGTCACGTCGAAGCCTTCTCTCAAAAGCCTGACTGAGTGGTAACCTGTCCCTGTAGCGACATCAAGGATACGCTTGGCACCTCTTTCTTTAAGGAGGTCGATGAAGAAGTTGCCTTCTCCTTGGGCGCGCGCCTCCCAATCGATCAGTTGATCCCACTTCTCAACAAAGTCGTGAACATATTCACCCTTGTATTGATCTGTTGTCAGTTCTGACATCGTTAGCCTTTCTTGTGAAACTGCTGATCAAGGATATGCAGCGTCAAAATGTGATTCATAAGTGCATCTAAACGGGTAGCCTTAACGGGGTCTTTTGCATCGAAATACTGTTTAACCACATCTGAGGTCTTCTTTTGGTCAAAAACACCGAGGTGTTTGACGTTTTGATCCTGCAAATGATCATCACAGAGTTTTTTCAATGCTTTGATTTTATTGTCGTCAAAGTGTGCCGGTGGGGCCATAAAAGGAAACTTTTCGCGCTTGTATAAAACTTCAGGGAGAACACCTTTGACAGCCTCTCGGAGGATATACTTTTCGACTCCGTTTTTAATAAGAAGCTGCGGCGGTAGGTGAAAAGCAAATTCAGCGAGCTTATGGTCGAGGAAAGCAGGTCTTGTTTCGAGGGAGTGGGCCATGTCTACCCGGTCGCCTCCCCAGTTGAGAATTTGACCTTCTAACATCGTCTTGATCCAGGTGTACTGAGCTTTATTCAGTGGATGCCTCCCGTCGATTTGAGACTTGTCGAGGCTCTCTGCGATAGCTGCAATCGGATCGTAGTCTTTGAGTTCTTCTTTTGCTTCTTCGCTGAGAAGACCCTCAGCTACTCTTAGGGTTTCCATCCAGTTTTGTAACCAGCTTGGTGTGAAGCCACAGACATCCTGGAAAGCCGGGTGGGACAAATGATCATCTGTCATAATCGCACCCTTAAAGAGGCTGTTTGACCCCTTCTTATAAAGATCAAAGTTCTCGCCAAGCAAGTCGGCAAAGCCGCCGACCTTTACGAGGTCTTGTTTAAAAAAAGGATAACCGGCAAAAAGTTCGTCCGATCCTTCACCAGTAATCACTACTTTTAGACCGGTTTCGTTGACTTTGCGGCTCAGTAGGTACTTGGCGACCCCGAGAGTGTTATAAAAAGTTCTCTCAGAGAACCAGGCTGACTTTTCAAAGTTTTCTCCATAAAGATGTTCAGCCCCGAGAGTGATGATGTGGTGTTCCGCGCCTTCATGCGAAGTCATTGACTGAGCGATCTGAGTTTCGTCGTAGTCTTTGTGCTCAAAACCGATAGTAAAGGCACTGACCGGCGACTGTTGAAGGGCAGAGGCTAACCCATAAATAGAACAGCTATCAATACCGCCTGAAAGATAGCAGGCGACCGGTACGTCTGCTTCGAGGCGCAAGTGGATAGACTCTATTAGTCGCTGACGGAGCTCTTCGGTCGCTTGCTTTTCAGAGATATTCTGGTGATCGTCTTTTTGAGGAAAGTCACAGTCCCAGTATTTCTTTTCGGTGATTTCAAAACGGTCATCTTTTTTATCGATGATCAGCATGTGGCCTGGTTTGAGAGCCTGCACACCTTTGAAAAGGCTCATGCCTGGTACCATGGTTTGCATCATTTGGTGAAGGGCAGCCTTGTAGTCGACCTCAAGATTAATATCGGGATGGGCTGCGATTGCTTTTATTTCAGAGCCCCAAAAAAGTGCATCTTTTTCGATGCGGTAAAACAGTGGGCGAATACCGAAGCGATCGCGTACAAGGATTAAACGCTGCATGTGTTCGTCAAAAACTGCGAACGCAAATTCGCCACGCAGATGATCGACAAACTCTAGACCGTGCTTTTGATAGAGCTTGAGAGCGAGCTCGTTATCAGACTTCGTGTCGAAGTCGAAGCCTTCAGCGGTAAGTTGGCATCTGATTCTTTTGTAATCGTAAAACTCAGCGTTGCCGGTATAAACCAGTTTTTTTGATGGATCTCCGTAAAGTGGCTGGTGGCCCGTTTCCAAGTCGATGATCGACAAACGGGTATGACCCATGTTGATGTGGCCGTTTGAAAAAGACCCGCGGCCGTCGGGTCCCCTGTGATGGATTGTGTCCATCATTTGATTAAGTGCTGTTTTGTTGCTTGTTTGATAAAGAGTCCAGAATCCTGTGATTCCACACATAAAAGAGAGCCTTACTTGCGGCTAATGCCGGCACTTGCTGGGTTGATAGATTGCGGAAGACGGTCGAAGCGGCCAAGCACGCTGATCAATAGAGCCTGTCTGACGTAAACGGCACCAGCTGCCTGGCTGAAGTAAAGGTTGTGTTCTGTATCATCGATTTTCGTCGATAATTCGTCCTGCCGAGCAAGGGGGTGAAGAACGACAGCGTCTTCCTTTAGTTTGGTTGATAGGTTGACTTTGTAACGTTGTCCCAGTGCTTTATAGGAATCGCCCAGGTGTGTAATCGAATTGATATAAACAACATCGAGGTCTTCGACCACTTCGCTTAGATCATTTACCGTCGAACAGGAAATACCCGAGTTCTTCACCAGGTCTCCTAAGTCTTCTCCGAGAGGGTCGGCCATCTCGGAAATAAAGGTAATATGATTGATGGCTTCTTTGAAAAGCAGGGACAGTATAACAAAGCTACGTTCGGCACGCATCGACGCAGGAGTGCCGACAATACCAAGATTAATTTTGTCTTCACTATTGAGCTTGTCTTCTGCAAGCTTAGGTTTCCACTTAAGCAGTGCAAACCAATCTGCGAGGGCCTGGGTCGGGTGTTCGCCGGTGCCGTTGCCCGCGTTGATTAATGGAATACGGAGGCTGTTGAGGATATGATCAACGGAGTCGGTCTCGGTGTGACGCATGATCACGATATCACCGTAAGCATTGAACATTTCACCGATATCCTGGATTGACTCACCTTTGGCAACGCCGGTTACTTTACCATCTGGAACGCTGAGTATCTTGCCGTCAAGACGAAGAGTGGCACTTTCAAAAGATAACCTTGTGCGGGTGCTCGCCTCAAAGAAGGCTGTGATTGCTATGAGACCATCGAGTGGGTGGAATGAAGCAACTTCGGTGGACTCAAGCATCGCCGCAAAATGGCAAACGGAAACGACGAGTTCCTTGTCGAACTGCTTAGCTGAGACGATTGAAGCGTTCGTGAGTTTTTTAAGACTTGTCAGGTTGATCGAAGGAGGTGTCTCTTCGATAAGCTCTCGAGGATCTGGGCGCAAACCGACTTCGGCGTTGTGGGAATGAAGCTGCAATGCTGACCGGTCCAAATACGAGTCCTTTCGTCGACAGAACCAGCCTCTTAGTTAAACAGAAACAAAGAGGCCGATGTTTTTTGAGACTCATATCTTATCACAAGGATAGGTCGGTCAGTATTTATGTCGGGTAAAGATTAGGTTTTACCTAATTATAGGGTCTAAATATAAGGCAAGCCTAGAGCCTTCCATCCTGTGATTCCCCCTTCCATCGACGCAACATTGGTGAATCCCGCTCCGACCAAAGCTTGGACGGTACGGGCACTGCGCCCACCGGAGTGGCACATGATGACGAAAGGCTGATCCCTGTCTAGATCTGAAGCCGTACTCATAAAGTCAGGCAGTGGGATGTTTTCTGCTTGCGCAACGGCACCATTTGATTCGAGTTCGCTGGCTGAACGAACGTCGATGAGACGAAAGCGACCGAGATTTTTCTCTACCCACTGGGCTGAGACTTCCGGTAGTCCGTTGGTTTTGTATATGGCAGCGCCGAGATTCTCGGCGTTGGCGTGTTTTTCTTCGAGTTCAATGGAAGTGAGACCTTCGACCTGGTGATTCCAGGCAAGCATGCCACCCATGACTGAAGCAGCGACTTTTACACCAGCAGTCGTTAAATCTCTTGCAGCCAGAGCAGAGCGTCGTCCCGAACGGCAAATTATGACATAAGGAATCTCCTTGTCGAGTGATTTGGTCTGCGAAAGAAAAGATAAAAGAGGAATGCTTTCAACTCCTTCGATATGACCTAATGGGCCTTTGAGTTCGTGTGGTTCCCTAACGTCGATAAACCGAAAAGAGCCGAGGTGGTCTTTAACCCATTTGGCTGGAACTTCAATATCTCCGCTATCGGTAACAATTGCTTTTTTAAGTGATTCTGAATCGTAATTAGGCATTTAAAACCTCGATGGATGCGTTTGTTATCGTTCTCTTACGAGCCTCCACTCTAACTGCATTTGCCATTTTGCGTCCATAAGGATCTCCTTAACTTTAACATTGTCTTTTCAAAGCACAGGTCTGCTGCCGGGTGATTTTGAAGGTTTAGTTAACTTAACCCGGATCCGAAATTTTTTGAAAATAGTGCTTAATATCAACGGATTCCATTGATGATAACTTCAAGAATGCGATTGATCTCAAAGCTTTCGAAGGTGCAGAGATCGACACCGTTTTTATGCATCGTACCTATCTCAGTGAAAATGAGCAGCAGCAGCTTCGAGAACTCTATCCTGACATTAACTTCTCTTTTTAAAGATTCGCGACGCTTATGTGTCTCGCTCGGAACGACATGGTTTTTAGGCCATGTCATGTCCGAGAAAGATATTTCATGCTCGTCACTGTCGCTGCAAATGACTTAAGAACGATTAGAAGTTTGTATAAGTGTTTAAAACGGTCTTGTACTTAAAGCCAAGTGCCATCACTTGAAAGGCGATAATCGTGGCCGCTGCTGCTGCGATCCCTAATATCGCTCTCCATTCTGCTTTACGGTTACCATGTAAAGCGATTTTGATGGCGGCTTTTTCTTGTTTGTTCAGCGCTAAAGAGGCCTGCGCGCCATTCATGTCACCCATGAAAACATTTGCTGAGCCTGCTGTTTGCTGCTTAGAAGCGTTTGCTGAAGGAAGAGCGCAAGAGCCATCGCTACATGGTTTACATTCAAGTGATTTAAATCCAGTGAATTTATATAACTTCTTATAGAGCCAGCACCCTAAACAGAAGCCGACTGAAGATTCAAGCCAAGTCAGGGCGATACAGGTGTAAACAAAAAATGGCAAGATGGGATGAAGACCGTAATACCATCTTATGAGAACGCAAGGAAGACCGCAAAAGACCCCAATCGTCCAGGCAAACTGCTTTGGTTTAGCGGCCCGCCATTCAGGTGGATACTTTCTCACAAGCCACGTGGCGAGCATACCTAGAGGGCTTACAGAGATTCCCCAGGTGCGCGCGACAAAAAAATCGAAGACGATCCAAGGGCCGACTTTTAACATCAGAAACCATCGCCAGTAGAAGAAACTTCCAAGACAAATGAAGCCAATCAGGAGTAATAGTCCCGCACGTGCTCGAACAGCTCTTTCATTGACCCATTCGCCTTCGTAGCCTTCCAATTTTTGTCCGAAACTGTACCAAGGGTAATGCCAGAAGTGAAACTTCTCTGGGTTTGCTCCCTGCCAGTTTTGAGGCTGACCACGGGTCACTTCCTCCTCTGGGGCCATCTCGTCGACGCGTTCTCTAGCCCGGATTTCTCATAAAAAAACACCTGCAATCCAATCAAACCTTTGAGAT
>CAZBDM010000164.1:7692-8338 GCA_964490675.1 uncultured Oligoflexales bacterium | reverse complement strand
GAGTTTTCCCGTCTCTATACCCACTTGACTGAGCTGATCGACCACTGCAGCGCGGTATTTTGGAAACCGGATTGTTTTTATTAAGACGCCATCTGTTATGCCGTGGTCTTTGCCCTTCGACAAAATCACGTGTTTACGATTTCCCTTAAGATATTGTAGAACTTTTATGCGCGGGGAAGCATCCATTGCCTTAGCAAATGTTCCAAAATCAACCACCAAAAGGCTTGTCATGACGGCGATGCTCAGACCAAAGTTTAGAATTTTAAGAAAAAAACTCATCTGTGGTTCCTCCAAATTCACTCTCGACTTTAGGATCGGAATAAAGTGAAAAAAGTTTAGACACACCTAAGCTTAACCGCCTAAAATAAGTAGGAATAAATTGCCTGGAGCAGAGCATGCAAGATTACCTTGAACAATTACTTTCCAGAAAAAGACTAAGCTCAATACAGCTTGAAGAGCTTTTTGAAGAAATCATGCTCGGTAGAGTGGGTGAGAGGCAAATTGCAGCATTTCTGGCTGCTTGGCGGGTCTTAGGGGAGAGTGAGCACGAGCTTTTTGCTGGTGCTAAAACGATGCGTAAACACGCTGTTAGCCTCGCAATAAGCAATCACACAAGACCGCTGGCTGACAACTGCGGTACCGGCGG
>CAZBDM010000164.1:0-7682 GCA_964490675.1 uncultured Oligoflexales bacterium | reverse complement strand
AGTGACGACCTCCCGAACACCCCTCATCGACATTGTCGGCACTGGCGGCGATGGTGCCCACACATTTAATATCTCTACCGCCTCGGCCATTGTCGCTGCTTCGTGCGGCGTCACTATGGCAAAGCATGGCAACAGAAGCGTATCAAGTAAGTGCGGATCTGCAGATCTGCTGTTTGAGGCGGGATTTCCCGCTGAACTGAAACCTGAAGCTGCTGCAAGGCTCCTTGAAAAAGAGGGCTTTACCTTCTTTTTTGCGCCCCAGTTTCACCCTTTAATGAAACACGTCATGCCTGTCAGAAAAGCTCTCGGGGTCAGGACAATTTTTAATCTTTTAGGGCCGTTAGCCAATCCAATCTTCCCAGAAATTCAGCTTATCGGAGTAGGGGCAAGAGATTTTTTACGACCGATGGCTGGCGCTCTTCAAAAGCTTGGTTGCCACAAGGGTATGATCGTTCATTCACGTGACGGGCTTGATGAAATCAGTCCTTCTGCGGTGACCGATGCCCTGGTCATAGACGGTCCCGATATCAAAGAACTGACGGTGGATCCAAAGACATTCGGTATTAAAGCTGAACTCGCGCAATTAAAAGGCGGCGATGCGACTCATAATCTTAAGATTTTAAATGAGCTTTTAGACGGTAAGGAGGGTGCCGTCAGCGAAGCGGTAAGACTCAACGCTGGCGCGCTTCTGTGGCTCTGTGATAAGTCTGAGTCGTTTACGGAAGGGTATGCACTTGCCAAAGAACGTCTTTTGACAGGTAAGACGAAAACCTTTTTTGAAAACTGGATCTCAAAGGCAAAGGAGTTACTTTAATTGGCCACCCCGACCATTCTCGATAAAATCATCGCTGACAAAAAAGTCGAAGTGGATCTTGCAAAGAAAAAGTCACCAGTTTCGATAGTTAAGGCACTTGCTGAAGAGCAAGACCCACCGCGTGGATTTGGTGAAGCGCTTCTACCCATGAGCGATAACCCCGTTAGGATTATAGCCGAATGTAAAAGAAAATCACCGTCAAAAGGCCTTTTGAAAGACCCCTACGATCCCGTATCGATAGCGTGTGCTTACGAAAGAGGGGGCGCGGCTGCTATTTCTGTTCTTACTGATGAAGTTTATTTTGGTGGTCGCCTTGAAGATCTAAGAGTGGTCAAACAGTCGATTTCTCTACCTGTTCTAAGAAAAGACTTTATCATCGACGAGTATCAAATTTATCAGGCGAGAGCCTACGGGGCCGACTCTTTTCTGCTTTTAAGTGGCGTACTCGATCTAGCGAAGCTGCAGTATCTTATTGAAGTCGGCAGAGAGTTGTCGATGGAACCACTTGTCGAGTCTCACACAGCCGGCGAACTTGACCAAGCCTTAAAGACTGATGCGAAGATTCTTGGCATCAATAACCGAAATCTCGGCACCTTTGCCGTCGACCTTGATCATTCAAAAGAGCTTTTTAAGCAAGCCTCATCTGATGGTCAAGGCAGGGTAATTGTTTGCGAATCTGGGATCAAAGGGCGAGAAGACATTGTTAAGATGTGTCAGGTTGGTTATAAAGCCTTCTTAGTAGGAGAAGCTTTAGTCACCAAACCCGACTCGGAGCAGGCCATGAAAGAACTACTTCACTCCTAAAGACAAAAAAGAAAGAACCATGAACGAAAAAAATCTCTATAAGCAAGCTGGGGTTGACGTTGAAAAAGGCGACCGAGTCATCGACTCTCTAAAAAATGATGGGGTTAGAACAGATTCACCACTCGGTGAAGTTGTTTCTGGAATAGGTGGTTTTGCCGCCTTGTTTAAGCCGCATTTTAAATCCTACGAAAGTCCTCTTCTTGTTTCAGCAACTGATGGTGTAGGTACCAAACTTGACCTAGCGAAAGCTCAAAAGATGCTTTCTGGAGTTGGTGAAGATCTTGTCGGAATGTGTGTTAATGACCTTTACACACTGGCAGCTGAACCTCTTTTCTTTCTTGATTACTATGTCACCGAAAGCCTCAATGAAGAGGAATTCTCGACCATTTTAAAGAGCATAAAAAAAGGCCTTAATAAATGCCAATGTGTTCTACTTGGCGGTGAAACTGCCGAACATCCAGGCGTTGTGCCAAAAGGGCATCTTGATTTGGCTGGCTTTGTTGTTGGTATGGTTGACGAGAAAAACGTTCTAGGCAGCCACCATGTTAAAAAATCTGATCAACTTTTTGCTCTTCCTTCTAGCGGGTTTCATTCAAACGGATTCTCACTTATAAGAAAATGGCTCGATCACAACGAAAAACAGATCACTCCCGAACTCCTTGAGAGGCTTCTCACCCCTACTAAAATTTATGCGGAAGTGCCAAAGTTATCGCTCAAACTCGGCAAAGAACGTCTCCACGCCTGGTCACACATAACCGGTGGTGGTATCTCGGGAAATCTTTCTCGCATTATACCTGAACATCTAACAGCCGTTATTGATTGGAAAAAAATATCTCCCCCCGAATGGATGGTTTCTTTTATCAATGACAATCAATCTAGCGTTAAAGATTGTGAGGCTGTCTTTAATCTTGGCATAGGTATGATCGCAGCAGTCTCTGAAGAAGCTTCCGAAGATTTTCTGAGAGAATGTGATAGTCTTTCTATTAATGCATGGCATATTGGTGAGGTTATCGAAGATGAGTCTCAAAAAGAACGCGTCATTTATAAGTAGTAAGGAGATGATGTGAAAGAAAAGCTTATCACCCGTCCATTTCACGTATTAAAATCACAACAATTCGATAGGCCTTTTTTAGAACACCTCTACGAACTCACCAATACAATCAGAAGATTTGATAAGTCAAAGGAAGGTATCCTCTACCTTCAGAGTCTTCTCGCTGATAAGAAGGCGATGCTCTACTTTACTCAACCTTCGACAAGAACTTTTCTGTCTTTTCAATCGGCTTGCTACACATTAGGAATCAAACCATGCGAGATTAGAGACCCATCAACTAGCTCAGAGAGAAAAGGCGAGAGTATTGAAGACTCCCTGAGAACCTTCTCAAGCTACGTTGATCTCATCATTATGCGCTCCCCAGAGGCTGGCTTATGTGACAGAATGTCTGAGCTTCTCGACAGCACGCCAAGACCCGTTCCCATTATTAATGCTGGGAGTGGCCCGGATCAACACCCCACCCAGGCTCTTCTTGACATTTACACCTTAAAAAGATCACTGCGTAAAAACTCAGATATCGATGGTAAGACCATCTGCATGGTGGGTGATTTAAAAAGAGGTCGTACAGTTAGATCACTTGCAAGACTATTAAAGAACTATCGCGATATGAAAATAATCTTCATCTCTCCAGACGCGTATCGCATTAGTGATGACTTAAGAGCGGAGCTTCAACAATGCGACAACATAAGCTTTGAAGAGACCGATCAATTTGAAGACGCCATAAAAGTGGCCGATGCTATCTATATGACTAGAGTCCAAGACGAGTACGATATTGAAAATGAGTCAAGTGGCATCGACTACACTAAATTTCATTTGAAAACAAAGCACCTCAAAATTTTAAAAAACACATGTGCAATCATGCACCCTATGCCACGAAGAGACGAGCTTGACCCAGAAATAGATAAGGATCCACGTGCTATCTATTGGCGACAGGAAAGAAACGGAATGTGGACGAGGGTTGCTCTTATGACCATGATCTTTGAAGTCGATCAAAAAATTCTTCTTCCTGAGCTTTAAAATGGAAACGCTTCACGTTGCCGTCATAAATATGAGTAGTAGAGACGATAAGAAGAAGAATCTTTCAGATGCATCATCTCTTATTGAAAAAGCCCACGACTCTGGCGCTAACTGGATTGTACTCCCCGAAATTTTTTCTTACTTCGGGCCCTATGAAAGGCTCAAAGAGATCGCCGAGGATGAAAACGGTCCTACCTGCCAAATGCTTGCCGAGCTTTCCGAAAAGTACCAATGCGTTATATTCGCAGGTTCCATTGCAGAAAAGCCGCGAGTTGATGATCTCGAAAAGATCATAACAAAAGACCCGCAAGCAAAAGATAAGGTCTTTAATACGAGTTTTGTTTTTGGAAGAGATGGTAAACTCATCGGCAAGTACCGAAAGACTCATCTCTTTCATTTAAACTTGCCGGAAAGCTCTTCGCAATACTGCGAAAGTGATGGTTTTTTAGCAGGAAATTCCTTATTTACTAAGGAAATAGACGGATGGAAGACCTCCCTTATCATTTGTTATGATCTTAGGTTTAGCGGCCTTTTTTCTATGCTTCAAAAAGAAAACCTTGCTGATATCATCGTTTGCCCAGCAGCGTTTACCAAAGCCACTGGCAAAAGGCATTGGCAACTTCTTCTACAAGCAAGAGCGATTGAACACCAATGCTTCGTTGCCGCTTCAAATCAGACGGGCAATCACCCTGGTAATAAAAAAACCTACGGACATTCTATGGTTGTTGACCCCTGGGGAAATGTTTTGCAAGACGTGGGGGATCAGCCTGGTTTTAAAATCGCAAAACTAGAGAAAAAAACTCTCGGTGAATTTAGAAACAAACTTCCCGTGCTCTCCAATCGGAGACTTGACTTATACGGAGACAGCTAGGAGAGTCATGGAGTATCATTTTGCCAATGGAAAACAAGGTGATCCAGCCGTCATTGTTCACAGCGATAAGACTGGCAAAAAATTCGCTTTTGATCTTGGCTCAATAGAGTCTCTAAGCCAAAAAGAAATCATAAAGATTCGCCACGCCTTTATCACACACACTCACATCGATCATTTCTACGGGTTTGATAGACTTTTGAGAACCAACGTGCCTCACGGCAAAGAACTGGAAATATCCGGCCCAAAAGGAATCATTAACAATGTTTATTGCAAACTCAATGGCTATCTCTGGAATCTCGTTGAACCTGGCCAGGTGAAGTATTTTGTTCACGAAATTGAAAAATCTGGCGCTATCAAAACGGCTCAACTAAGCTGCGAAAAAAGCTTCAAGCCTGAACTGATCTCCTGGCAAAGAACTCCCGACTCAAGTGAAAAACAATCTGAAAAACCGGTGACCCCAGTCACTACGATGTCTGACAATAGTGTAGTGAGAGCAGTGGTTTTAGACCACGGCACTCCCTGCTGTGCATATACTGTAGAAAGTCCAGTTCAGTACAAAGTAAGGGAAGAAGCACTCAGTAAACTTTCACTTATACCAGGGCCGTGGATTAGGGACCTGCAACAGGCCGTCTCGAAAAACGACTTAAAAAAACCTATTAAAGTTGATCGAGAAAGAATAATTCTTGCAGAAAAATTGGCCTGCGATGTCTTATCAAAAAGAAAACCAAAACTAGTCGCATATATGACAGACTTTATTTTTTCTTGGGAAAATATCACTCGCATAGGAATGTTGGCTCGAAATAGTGAGCTTTTAATTTGTGAAAGCAGCTTTCTAGATGACGATAAAGTCCGAGCTTTTAGCCTAAAACACTTGACGACTAAGCAAGCTGCTTTAGTTGCTGCATGGGCTAACGTAGAAAATCTTGAAACCTTTCACTATTCAAATATCTATGGGAGCACTCACACAAAAGTGGAGGAGGAGGGTAAGGAATTTTTTGCCAGGTTTAAAAATAAGCAGCATGAAGAACTGCGGCTATTAATCGATGATGAGCTTTGTCAGTGCCAGTAGCTTGATAAAAAATTGCCGGTATTCCTCAAACGACGAACTTAATAAGTAAAAGAAAATCGCCAAATCCCTAAGATACCTGCATTATCTCATGGTTAAATTACGCCTCCTAAACTAACCACGCAACTTACCGATATCCTTTTATAGACATTGGGTCACCTGACATTTAGTCCTCGGTCTGGAGTTCAATATGACGAATGAAAAAATCGAACAATTGGAACGAACTGTTTTGGAATTGGGAACTGAGATATTTAGGCTCAAGACCGAAATTAGCTCTCTTAAGGGTTATCACGAAAACTTTGTAGATATTGTTGAAGGTCTTAAGAAGATCCTCGATGAAAAAGGTCTTATTTCACACGAAGATTTCGATGCGGCAATTGATCTAGGTAATGCTATTTCTATGTCTAGCCAAGTTGTCTACGGCTTAGACTCTGATCTTGATAAGATCAAAAAGACATCTCACTAATTATCATCTTTCAAAAATAAATAAATGAAGATCTCACTTTCGAGATCTTTTTTTATTGTGTGAATTTTTTAAAAGGTATTACTTGCGACAACCCCATCAGAGACGACTGGCAAATCGTGAGTGTCTTTATTTTCAACTAACATGCACTGGTTGTATTTTCTCGAACAGTACTTTTCCCTGGGATCGAAACCGTTCTTAATCCGAACGGGGTTCTCATAGTTTTCGACTGTTTCGGTCTCGCCTAGTATAGATGTAATGCTATTTGGATTACCGTACTCTGTGTGCCCGAACTCGTGGGAATAGATTGCATGTGGATCTACCAATTGACCTGAAAATGTAAAATTTTCACGGAATCCCTTAATCCCAAGACCAATCAATGACCTTGTCGCGCTGGCACCATAGCCAGAATACCCATGTACTTTTAACAAAAATAAGTCGTCGGCAAACACCCCATCATCGCTTAACTCTCCTGTAACAAGCTGGTCGATAGATAGATCTTCGCTACGTCCAAACAGTTTTAGGGCGGAAGCCTCATCTATAACCTCAAAATATCCTTTATTAAAAGCTATTATATCGTCATTGACCACTTCTCTAATCCAAATTGCTCCCTCTTTGGAGAGTGAGAAGGCTCTTAGCTTTTCTCTTTGATCGTTTGTGATCGCTAGACTTCCAGAATCTACTTCACCAGGCTTGGCAAGGTTTAGTTTCTCAAAGATACGCCATGCTTTTTCTCGAATAGCTAACTCCTCTTCCATCGAAGACGGCGGTTCTTCTATGCGATAAGCTTTGTAACGTCCTTCTTCCGCAACGACTTTTATGTCACCACCAGAGACGAAGCTTTTTTGAAGTTCGTCGACCAGGTTTATCCTCAGACCTTGGCCAGAAGATCTTTCTGCCTCAGCTGAAAAGTTATTCATTGAGGATTCTTCTTCTGACGAAGAGTGACAAGCTGTCAATAAAAGAATAACAACACCACATGACCAAATACGCTGCCAGACCATAACAAATCCACTTCAATCAAGAATTAGAAAATTACCAAAATCGGATAAAAAGAGCTTATTTTCAGCTCGCTTATCGGCGGCAGTTTTTTCCAGATTGAGCTTTCAATTGTGATAAGTTGGAAGCAATTTTTGAATATTGTAATTATTAAAAGACTAGAGAAAAAAAACTCTAGGGATTGTAACTAAAAAAGGATCTCTTAACCAAGAGATCCTTATTGGAAACTATTGTTATCTGTGTACTAAGCGTTACGTTTATCAAACCCATATTTTTCGACCTTCATGATAAGGCCTGCGCGACTAATACCAAGCTCTTTAGCAAGACGCGATTTGTTCCAACGGGTTCTTTTAAGACCTTCCATAATCATTTGACGTTCAAGCTGCTCAAGAGCATCTTTAAGACGTCCTTCAACACGGTAGCCTGGGTATTTGGAAGAAGTTGAATCTTTGATTCTTTGGGATAAAAACTCATCAATAAGCTCACTCCCATCACCGGCGAGAACACAAAGCCTTTCTACTTCGTTTTCAAGCTCACGAACGTTTCCCGGCCACTCATAATTGAGAAACTTCTCCATGCAGGTTTTAACAATAACTT
>CAZBDM010000163.1:353-8339 GCA_964490675.1 uncultured Oligoflexales bacterium | reverse complement strand
AAATATGTATGAACAGTGATCGATTAGCCGATTTTTTAGAAATATGGGGCTTTGAAAACAATTTTATGATTTATGGTGACGGTAGCGTTGGTGCTGCACTCTCCCTCATTCCCCTAGATGTCTCATGTTGGGAGGACGATCGGGTCAATGTTCTAGCTAGCCGTGTGTGCCAGCTGCTGAATGCGTTACCCGAAGAAATCGATATCCAATTTGTTCAAGATATATGTAGGGGCAATGATGACCTTCTTGATGCCAATGAAAAGTCGAGGCACCAGAATTGTACTGAAATAGCACGTTCATTGTCAGAAGAGCGTCTCAACGGATTACGTGCATTAGATAGTGACGGTTCGATTCCTAGTCATCGCTTGACAATGATCGTGCGAAAGGGCCTAAAAAGCCACGATGCAATGAAGCCACGTCTTTTTGGTCGTAAGAAACATTTCTCCGAGATCTCATCGCAGTTATTAGAAGAAACCATTTCAGCTTTAGAAAAAACCCTTAAGAACATTGAATCTAATCTGAGGGCAATCGGCATCGCGGTCACAAGGCTCGATACCGACGAGGTACTCGAAAAAACCTTTGATCAATGGAATCCCACTAGGGGAATTGCACGGCCTCGTTATGACAGTGTCGATGTAAGATCCTCATTACTCTTTACCGATTTAGGGGTAAGTGATGAAGGTTTCTCGCTTGGATCTATGCATCATCGGCTAATATCTCTTAAATCCATGCCAGACCAAACATTTTCTTCTATGGCTCAAATCCTACGTGATCTACCTTTTGACTCCCGCCTTTTTCTGAGTATCCATGTACCGACACAAAGTAAAGAGCTTGCAAGTCTGCAAACCCAACGTCGCATTGCTTTTTCCATGGTGCACGGCAAACAAAATGGTGTGCGCGACATTGAAAGCACAGCGAAGCTTGATGATATAGAGACGCTGCTGGAACAGATGGTGGCGCAAGGTGAAAAGATCTTCTGGGTAAGCCTCAATATCCTACTCCGGTCGCGTGATCGCGAGCAGCTGGACAATCAGGTCAACCAAACCCTAATGAAATTACGCGAGCTTTCTGGTGCCGAAGGCATGCTTGAGACGATTGGATCATTGGATGTCTTTAAAGAGCTTGCTTATCCCAATGGACGAGCCAAGGAACGAGCCAAGCGTCTTAAGACATCTGAGCTTGCAGACTTTATCCCCATTTACGGTCCTTGGCGAGGTCATGAGCGTCCAAGCGTTCTGCTACGTTCTCGGCTTGGAAATCTCGTTGGTTTTGACCCTTTTGACAAAGGTCTGACAAATGCAAATCAAATTGTAAGCGGTGGCAGCGGGTCTGGAAAAAGTTTCATGACGAATATCCTCATGCTCCAAATGCTGAAAGAGTCACCGAAGATCTTCATCGTCGATATTGGTGGCAGCTATCGCAAACTTTGCTCTAATCTTGGCGGACAATATATCCCGCTCGGTCTAGAGAACGGAATGTCACTCAATCCATTCGATCTTCTTCCAGGAGAATCGGCACCCAGTAGCCAGAAAATAAAGTTTTTGGTGAGTTTAATCGAGGTCATGACTACGGAAGACGGTGATGGTCGGCTTCCACGTCTATGGCGCGCTGAAATTGAAGACTCTATTCGGCGAGTTTACGAAAATGCTAAGAGCCCATGCCTTAGTGACCTTAAGAGCGATTTAGGCAACCATTTTGACTCAGAGATAAAACGCCTGTCACGCACTTTGGGGCAGTGGACCAGTAACTCCGCGTATGGCCAGTTTGTCGATCAGGCGACCACAATCGAATTGAATAAACCCCTTGTTTGCTTTGATCTTAAAGGGCTCGACTCAAATCCCGACTTGCAGGCGGCTTGTTTGTTTATCATTACTGACTTCGTATGGCGCGAAGTTCAGGCTGACAAAACTTCGAAAAAATTTCTTATCTTCGATGAGTGTTGGCGCTTGCTCGAAAATGAGGCTGGTAGCCAGTTTATCGGTGAGGTTTTCCGAACGTTTCGTAAGTACTTTGCGAGTGCTGTCGCTATTTCGCAAAACATCGACGATTTCGCGCGCAGCCGCATAGCATCGGCGATTCTGCCAAATGCGTCAACAAAATGGATACTAAAACAAAAAGGAGCAGACCAGGCTCGCTTACAAGAGGTCTTGGATCTTAATGTCAACGAAATGGGCCTGATTGAATCTCTGCGACAGGAGCGCGGCAAGTATTCTGAAGCTTTCTTGATGTGTGAAGACGACCGGTCTCTGGTTGCAATTGAATCGACTCCTTTGGAGTATTGGATCGCCACCACAGATCCCCGCGAAATCTCGCTCATTCAGAAACGTATGCAGGACGATGCTTCATTGTCGGAGTGGGACTGCTTGCGCTTGCTGTCGCAAGAATACCCCACTGGCTTGATGGGAAAGGAGGCTTGATTGAAGAGAATCTGTTTAGTGTTGGCAATCATTTTTGGGATGACTCATGCACCCAAGGTGAAGGCACAACTTAGTACTGATGCCCCTATTTTGCTTGAGATTCTAGCAAACAACGTTTCACAGCTTTACCAGCTCTACGAGATGGTGAGAACTGCCCAAAACAACCTACGTGTGATGCGTGATCTAAGTCATGGTTTGGATACAGCAATGAATTTGTACAACAGTCTGAATCCACCCACAGATCCTGGGCAATACAGGGACTGGCGAAATGTCGGCAATGCTCTGAGTCAATTGCGCACCTTATACGGTAGTGTTGCTGCCACGAAAGAAGCTGCTGTCCAGCGAGATATTGACCAAGGAGTGGCTGAGGCGATCAATCTCAACAATAAGGTCTATGAATATACTCGAAAATCTGATCGCATTGGCCAGCAAATCCAAAGCAGAAGCAATGCGACCAATACTAAGGGTGCCCAAAGGTTGACAGCTCAAAGCGTTGGTGTGTTAATCGAGGCGCAGAATCAAGCTACGCGGACACAAGCCACCCAGCTCAAGCTTAGTGCTCAGGCGTTGGCTCTGGCTAACCGCAAAGACAAAGAATATGCCCGCAGAGTTTCCGAAGACACCAATACTTTGTCAGCCGCTCTAAAAAGTACGAAAACGTCCTTTGCAACGCCGAGGTTTTAACATGGGCGACATCATCTGGTTGACCAATGAGGCGAAAGCGCTTCATGGGGTCTTTAATTCTCTATTTTATGCCCTCATCACGACATTTCTGCTCTTAGGTGTGTTTGTGGAGTATTTCAAATGGCCACTCGGGCAAGTCCCCTCGTTTTCAGTCTTGGTCGGCCGTGCGCTGGTTGCTGCTATCCTACTGCATTCGTATCCTGAAATTATTAACAACATTGCCAATGTCACAGATGCGCTGGCGAATCAGATTGGCGATTTCAACAAGATCGATCTTGTAATCGCCAAGCTAGGGGACAAATTAAATGAAATGTCTGCATCTTGGGTGTCGGTCAAGGAAACCATATCGATCGCTGTCTGCTATCTGTCATTTTTTGCCCTCTATTTCTCGAAATACGTGGCAGAAGGAATTTTTCTATTCACCTGGATCTTGTGCTATGTCTTTTCTCCGATTCTGATCGCATTATTTGTATTGCCAACTTCGGCGGGTGCAACTAAAGCACTGTTCCGGACTCTCTTTGAAATTAGCTGTTGGAAGATAGTTTGGTCTGTCCTGGCCACCCTTCTATGGTCTTCGGCATTAACAACACTGAACCAGCCAGGCTCAGATGTGAGTTTTGTTAGCGTAATCTGTATGAACTTGGCCCTTGCAGGATCATTACTTTTGACCCCTTGGGTCGTACACGCGTTGGCAAGTTCTGGGTTAGCAGGATTTACAAAGACTCTGGGTGGCATTGCTGTGGGTGCTACATTTATAACGCCTGACAAGATGCTAAAAGCCGGAAAGGCAATGTCAACAAAAGGGATACAACGAAGCCACACAAGCTATCAAAGCGCAAAAGACTTTCTTGCCAATCAGCAACCGCGCTTTGCTGCTTTAAATCAGCGACTCAGCAGCATTGCTTCCCCGTCATTTAGAATGAAGACACATACTAGTCCAAGCAACAGCCCACTAAAGCAGCGTCAAAACATCGAGAATGCGCCATCTTCACCAACTGTCAGTGGAAAAAAACCTAAAGCACCTAACAATGAAGTAAAGGAAAAAGATGAGAAGGATAAAAAAGAATGAATTTTACGGAAGCATGGGCCGGCGTCGCCCAAGAAAACATTGTTCTAAAATTTACAGTAGCTGGTCTCATTGCTGCAAATGCAATGTTAGCATTTGCCTTAACAACCTTCGCTCTAAAGAAGCCTCTAGTTTTTGAAAGAGGCGATAGAACCAGGACAGTGAAGCTAGAAGATGCAGGTGCCAGTGAGCTGGAGGTGCTTCAGTTTGTGAAAACGGCACTTTTGCAGCGTTTCGACAGCAATATGAGCATTGACGAGAATCTATTTGTGATTGGTGAGATCAAGAACCGTCAATCCGAGATTAAGGAGATGAACTCTAGAAATATTGAGCAAAAAATCATCGTCAATCAGGTGACTGTGACAGATGAATCAGCAATCGTCAATGCTGACCGGATCATCAAGATCGGCCAGGTTAAGACAATTTTACCTTTTCTACTGAACGTAAAGATAGTCGCCGTTGATAGGTCCTCTCATAACCCATACGGACTCAAAGTTTCTGAGATTACAAAAATTGAAACAAAGGGAGGCAACAATGAAAAGTAAGATCATTTGGGTCATCGTGAGCTTCTTGGTCAGTTTTCCTGTATTGGCCAAACCAAAGCCAACGAAGGGCGTCAAGATCATTCGACTAGATGACCGTGCTGTAGCAACAATTCGCGTTAATAAAGAAGGTCATTCTAGGTCGAAAAAAAGCATTTGATATTGAGTACATTGAAAATGATGTTGCCGTGGCTGCCTTAGCCGCCAATGCTTCAAGCAATCTTTTTGTTTATCTTCACGGCAGGCGTTACGCATTCCGTCTCTATGTCGCAGCTCATGGTGGTGATGAAATCATCTTAGTTCGCGACGCTTTGGATGACAGGATAAAGGCTGAGGTGCAATGAGTGAAGAAAAGGTAACCATCTCCAAAGATGATGGAAGGCTGGGTCAGTGGGCCACTGGATTCTTCTACCGTATGGATGGCAAGAAATGGACGGTGAAATCCAAGGCCCTTTTAGGGTTTTTATCTGGATTTTTCATGTTCTGTGTGGTGGCTTTGCTTTTTAGCGACTCCGGAACTGTGGAACAAGTACACGTTGAACCCATTGCAACCTCTGGAGCCATAGATTCTGCGCCTAAGTTTGAATTTAAGCGTTTTTCGCTGGAAGAAGGTCCAAAGGAAGAAGCCCCTCCGATTGTGACTAAAAGAACGCCTAAACCTCAGGAGAAGTTTGCAGGGCTTGAGCGCTTGGACAGAATCGATTCCCTGACGATTCCCCCAGGCACCCTTGCCAAAGCAAAACTATCCAGTGGAGCTTCAAACGGTCCTGTTCGGGCTACGTTGATCAAGAGCGTCCAGGTAGATGGTGACGAACTTTTGCCTGTCGGTTCTCTATTGGTAGGTACAGGCTCTTCAACCGAGGACCGGTTGTTCATTCGCTTCGGTCAAGCTGTGGTAGACAATGGCAAAGTCGTCAAAATCGCCGCGCAAGCTTGTGACGGCTCTGATCAGACGGTGGGACTCAAAGGATCAAAGGTGGGCAATGAGGCATTAAAGTTGGCAGCTGGGATAGGACTAAATTTTGCCGGCGGTGTGTCAGAGGGACTTAAGGAAAGTGATGTAAAGGGTGGTGTTGAGATTGAAAAAACTACCATGAAAAATGCGCTGCTAAACGGTGCTTCCACAGCAAGCTTGGAATATTCACGGCAAACAATGTCGGAGCTTCGCTCCCGTCAGCCTGTCATCAAGGTGCCTAATGGCACCGAAATTTGTGTCTTGTTTGAAGGAGGTGAGAATGGTTGAGTACCGCTCTCGTTCCAAAACTAACTCAACTGAAGTTTTTGATCGCCTTGTTACTGGCGCGAAACTATTTGGAGAGGTCTTTGGCGAATTATTATATGGAATCAAGCACAAGACTTTTCCATTGGTGCCGGTATTGACCATTGGTTGTGTTGTCGGAACATGCATCTTGACCTCTTTGGATTTGCACCTTTGGAAGGCTCTAGATTTGCAGTCAATAAGACCAGATTCAGGTTGGATGTACAGAATTTATGGTTTTGCTGCAATGAGTTGTGGCTTTTGGGTCTGGGGTCTCTGGCAGTTGGCACTAAAGCAACGGATGTCGAAGCGTCTCACTCAGGTGTTTCTCAATGCTGGTTTGCGGACAGTTACCGGCAAGTTGCCATCTTATGTCTTTGATCGTCCCATTGACATGGAAACCCGCAAACTTCGGCTTAAACGCATGGGTATCTCTGCTAAGAGGTTTCGGGACGCTGTTCCCGAAGTGGAAGGCAATCTGCAAATTTTCGTGGATGAAGTTAGAGAAAACAGGGTGGCAGGGACCGTTGACCTGATTTACTCACACCATGAAATGCCAAACCAGGTAGCCTTTGAGGACATTGAAGATATCCCGATAGGCGCATTTAATGTTGGCCGAAGCCGTGCAAACAAGGTACACGCAAGCCTAGAGAAGGTGCCGCACTTACTTGTTGCTGGTCAGACCGGTGGTGGAAAATCAACATTTCTGAGACAGTTTATTGCGACTCTGTGGCTCAAGAATGAGCATTGCCAATTCTTGTTGGTGGATCTTAAGGGCGGTTTAGAATTTCAGACGTTCAAGAATCTAACCAGGGTCGATGTCATTGACAGTGCATGCGGCGCTGTCAGTGGTTTGGAGTCTCTTAATGCAAACCTTGACGATCGAATCAAGACTTTGGCCGCTAATGGAGTCAAGGATTTTTCTGATTTTCTTAAGCTTCAAAAGCGAAAAAAAATCTATCCTGAAGGTGTTCCGCCGACCGCTTTGTTTGGCAGGCGTGTCATCGTAATCGACGAGGTTGCAGAACTGTTCCTAGCTGGTGGTGCTGTCAACTCTGAGCAGTCTAAACGGGCAAGTGAGATCGTTAGTCGCATATCCCGTCTTGGTCGTGCTCCAGGCATTCACCTGGTGCTGGGTACTCAGAGGCCAGACAAACGAGCTTTAGACACCCAAATCAAGGCGAACCTTCCGGGTAAACTATGCTTTCAGATGGCTGACACGGCATCGAGTATGGTCGTGCTGGGAAACGCCAGGGCTCGGGATCTGCCTAGTATACCAGGGCGAGCCATCTGGCAAAATGGCCTGACTATGTTAGAGGTCCAAACGCCCCTTCTCGGGGTGGAAGAAGCCAATATGCTGTTGGCTCCCCACCGACAGACGAAGGCTTCGAAGGCTTCGCCACTGAACGCCCCGCAATCGCCAGCTATGGAGGAACGATAATGACCAGGCAAGCGATTAAACTATCGTTGGACCGGGACATCGGCATCATGCTGTTTCTTTGGCAGTGGAAGGTGGCCACTACTGCCATGTTGGGCTTGCGGTTCTATAGATCAGACAAGTCCACAGGTATTTACCAAAGGCTCTGTCGTTTGGAAAAGGCTGGTTACATTCAGACCAGGTGTGGAGCTAGAGGGAAGCACTTTGCCTGGAGTTTGACAGGACGCGGGTTTCAGACGATAGAGGGCAGGCTACCGCAATTGATTGAGAACGGCTACAAGAGCGAAAATGTTGGCCACGATCTTCTGGTAAGCGCCATCCACCTTGGTGATTGGATCTCCGCTACTCCTCACGGTTGCGATGTTTTCACAGAACAACAGCTTCGCCGCTTGCCCGAGCAAAGTTACCCGGATTGGGTGCCGCAAACCTCTAGACATCGTCCTGATGGCTATTGGAAAGTACCTGGTGCTACTAAGCCTCGCTTGATTGCCCTAGAGGTTGAACTGTCTCGCAAAACCGACCGCGACTATCAATCAATCGCTGAATTTTATGTCGCATGGAAGAGAATCTACCGGGTCGTG
>CAZBDM010000163.1:0-343 GCA_964490675.1 uncultured Oligoflexales bacterium | reverse complement strand
GTCGTGTGGGTTGTTGCGGAGCCAAAGGATGCCAAGCTCCTGGCAAAAAAACTTCAGGCCGTGGCGGAAGGTGATGCCGACTATCACAACTTTGTTGATCTATGCCAAGTAATGCAGCAGGGTTGGCAGGCAAAGATCTTTATCGGAAAAGACGAGGGTTGCAGTCTGGCAGACTTGCTCTATGACAAGTCTATGACACGCCCATTACAAGTCATGGGCAAGTCATTGATGAATGCAGCTAAATGCCCATATAAAGCAGCGAGTTACGCCGTTTTTTCGCCGAGCGATTTTCGTTAGTGACTACCCCGAATCTCGTATTTCGGTCCGTCACACGACTTCGTGC
>CAZBDM010000162.1:3827-8428 GCA_964490675.1 uncultured Oligoflexales bacterium | reverse complement strand
CAAGTTCCTCATGAGTCTCTTGGTGTCAAGGGCTTTGTAGTGCGTCAGCCCTGAGGGTTAGGCTGGCTCTCGTTGAAAAAAATGTTACCAGACCGACCACATTTTGATACCAGATCCTCTGATCACTACGAAGACAGCTTTCTAAACCCCGAAATTTTAATGAGAATTTAATCGCAGAGAATCCGCTTTTGTGGCATGTTCCTTGCTCGATATCTGTCGACATGGCAGATCAGTCTGCTTGACCTTTAAAGCAAAACCGGAGTCCCAAAATATGCTTCACCCGCAAAGTGGCGATATCTCAACTGGAAGAGAAAGAGAGCTTGAAAGAAGTTCTTACGACCTGCAAAGGGCTAACACGCACGTCGTCGTCATCGACGACAACATCTTCTTTCTCGAATCTTGGGAGATTAGCTTTCCCTACAAAATAAAAAGCTTTACCTCCCCTCACGAGTTTTACAAGCAACTCGCTGAAGACTCCTCTCTTTTAACCAACGCTCTATGCGTCGTGACAGACTTCTATTTCGGAAGAAACAGTCCTGTTAGTGGCGTACAAGTGGCGGAAAAACTTCGTTATGATGGTTACAAAGGTCAGATCTTTCTGGCGTCAGACGGTCGTTTTGACGATCGCTTGTCAGATGATATAACCGCCGTAATCAGTAAAATTCCTGAAGAAGCTTGGACAGATATTAAGAAGTTTACCGCAATTTGAAACGCCAAAACGATGCAGTCAATTATTCGATCGTTGAAACATCGACGTTGTAGTAACGATAAGACTTATCATTGGCTTCGATGATTAAAATCATATTTGGATTAAGATGCATCTGGTCCGGTCCGTCGAGTGTTTTAGACACAAAACCACCATTTATCGTACCCGCCTCTCCAGCGCTTAACACTTCAGAGAAAGGATCAATGCTCGCTTCGTCATTTGGGAAGAGTGCTTGCGCTTCACTGAGCGTTAAACTTCCATCGTAAGTATCAGCGATCAGTTTATATCTCAGATCGACAAGAAGTGTGTTATCGCATGAAGCGAGGATATCTGTGTAGAGTTGGGTTTCGGCGCATTCGAAGGTGAAGACAAACTGCCCCGCACCTGTCTCTGTGACACCTTCGAATGCAACCGAAATGATTTCAAACCCTGGTGCGCTTTGTCCCGATACTTCCAGGTTAGTGGCCTGTGTGACCACATTTGAGCCTACGTTTTGCGATGCCCCTTCTTTGATTTCAACGTAGGCGAAAGAGATGCTGTCAGCGTCGGCGATTGGTGATGAAAGCTGCGCGAGTACCCCTACTCGAATCTTGTCTGATGCATCAGACGTGCTCTCAAAGGTTGCGGTGTCACCCGACTGCCATGTATCAAATCCATCTGCCGATGATTCTGTATAAGTTGTTCCTGAGATTGTCAGAGATGTTAATTTAGCCAGACAGCCCACATCACCGACATAAGCAGTAATCGCCCCATTTGATTCGTTTGCCGTTGATGTGAAACCAGTGGCGCAGCTGTCTAATTCCACCGTGTACGCTGAAATGTCTGATGTCAGATTTAAAGACGTACCCTTGTCAGTAATCGAAACAGAAAACTCTTGTTTAGGGTCGATCTGCTCGAGACGGGATTGTTGTTGTCCGCCGCCGAAGATCCCGGGCTCTTCAGCACTGCCGCCCTCTCCACCGCCACCACCGCCACCACCACCGCAAGCGGTCGTTATTATCGATAAGAAAAGTAATCTGGTGTTAAGTGAAGACATAAAAAACCCTCGTGAATGAACAAATATATCTGATTCTTCCACTAAGGGTTTTGCCATTTTGACAAGATAACTCTTCTTCGGGAGCGAGCGCTGAGACTTAAATGCTAAGCATAAGAACCCGAATACATTATTCTTTGTGGCATTGAAAAGGTCACATCTTGACGCCTTCAGGAGGCAGAGTCAGGGAGCCACAAAAATCTTTTTTTGAAAAATCGTCAAGATTTGAGGTTTTCTCTTTAATTTTTAAGATACTGGCCGATATCTATTGATGACTAGTTAATGAGAGAAATGAGTCTGGTCTTTCGGCCAGGCTTTTTTATTGGGCTAAGAATGATAAAAAATAAAGCTTCAAAAGCGATGACAATCCTTAAGGCACTGCCGGCTTCAGTGCTGCTTTTTGTCGCCGTTTTTGCTTGTTTTCCAGTGTTTGCAGCCTTCTTTCTCGAAAGTCCACTCGAAGTTTACAAGACAAAAGGACTGTGGTGGGCCTCGCTTGATGTCTTTACCTTTTGGCTTGGTCCTCTGGCACTTATCAATGCTCTCGTGAGAAGACGTCTTCTGGTCGTACCGCTTTATTTTATCCAGTGTCTGATCATCGTCGCTTTTTCTTTCACAGCGGTCCAAGACGCCGGCCTTTTTGTCGATCTTATACGCGCTGCTGTCTTTCTTATGGCGATTGCCGGTGGCGTGATTATTTTAAGTAAAGATCTGATGCTTCCTCTTCTTAGCCATGATGCAAGGTTTTGGCGTAAGAGCAAGCGCCACCAACTTGAAAGGCTGATCAAAATAATCGTTAGAGACGACGATCATGTGCCAGCTATCTTAAAAAACATCTCTCAAACCGGTATGGCTCTCGCAGGTTTTGAAGACGAGCTAGGCGGATATTTTAGTGAAGAGCGCTTTTCGAAAGCTAAAAGACTCAAGCTTGTCGTTGATGGTCGAACGTACTCTTTTAAAGCTAGGCTTGCGTGGAAGAGAAAATCCCTTGATCAGTGTCTTGTTGGACTGGAGTGTTCTTCACCACGAGAAATGTTTGAGCTCTTTGATTTAACAGTCAGCGAAACGGCTGCGCACGGATTTATCGACAAGTCTTTAAAGTATCTTGCAAGAACTTACGTACAAAGGCTCCTCGTCACTTTATGGGGACTTTCGATTATTGGGTCTATCGGTATGCCAAGCTGTGGTCGTATGAGTGGTGGTGAGGGTTCAAAAGAAACCGAACAACAACAATATGCTGTTGGTGGTGGTCTGGGTCCGGTCACTTCTGGGAAGGGGCAATCGAGACAGGATCTCATTGTTATCCCGGTGAGTATAAGCGAAAGTGCAAGTTTTAGTCTCGCAAGTCCCGATGCAATGATCATGAAAGTCGATGGTTGCGCAACAGGTTATGACCAGGTATTTAACCTCGCTACTGAAAACCTTCAGTTTGTAAAAGGAGATCGAAACTGTACTGCTTCTATGGTGCAGTTTGATACATCCGGTGAAACCTTTGTCGTTAAATCAGGCCATAGCTTTTCTTCTGATGTTGGAGAGATGACGCCTTTTATTGGCACTTTCGGATCTGAAGCTTGGGTAAAAGTTGAGGCGCAGATTTCTGAAGTGGTTTCTCCTGACGACCAAGTGAGGTTTAGTTTTATTCAGCTTTCAAAATCAGACGACGTTGTCGTCGATCTCGGTAAGCCTCTTATAAGATTTGAAGCGACAGAAAGCCAAATTACTGAAAGTGATGGAGCGAGCTTTGATATTAATTTTTATCGCGTGTCGGGAGATGTCAATCAAGCGGTAAACGTAAACTTCCTGATCACCGGTGTCAATGTTGATCAAGATTATACGTCAGTCGGGACGTCAGTGAGCCTCGCTGCTGGCGAAAAGCTAAAAACAGTGACGATCAATTTAATCAACGATAATTTAGCAGAGCCTGATGATCTCTTTATTCTTTCAGTTGAAGATAGTGCTGATTATCATCATTACGGCAGTGCGGCCGTTCTTATCGAAGATGATGACGCAGTCATGCCGAATAATGGTAAGATTATGCACCTGACACCAGATAGTATCGTTAGTGCCGACGACATGGTTGTTTCAGCTTGGACCGACATTTCAGGGCTCAATCACAGCGGGTCACAAGCAAACGCAGCTCTTAGACCGGCCTTCGCTAGCTCAGCGATCTCTTCTTATGCGGGAGTCCAGTTTGACGGTGTCGATGATATGCTTGTCTTTTCCGACTCGACCGACATTAATACCGGTGGTCCGTACACCCATAAAACAGTCGTGGCCGTCTTTAGGACAGGAGCTGACGTTACAAGAAGACAAGTCATTTATGAACAAGGCGGATCCACCCGCGGTATGATCATTTATCTTGATAACGGCCGGATTTATGTCAGTGCCCACAATCTCAATAATGATGATGGCGGCGCTACGACTCCTTGGTCACCGAAGTATGTCTCGACGCAAGTCGCGCCAGATTCTGCTTATTACATTACACTTGTTTATGATCAGTCACAGTCTATGATTAAGGCTTCTCTTTTAGGTATGCCTATTGGACAAGTGACGGGGGCCGGTAAGTTATTTGCTCCCGGTGATGATATGGCGCTTGGTGGCATCAATGGCAGTAACTACTTTCATGATGATTCAACGGATTTTAGCGCGACAAACTTTGAAGGATCCATCAGCGAGTTTCTGCTTTTTAACGGTTCGATGAGTGATTCGGATCTCCAGGGTATCCACAATTTCCTTGATGATAAATACCAGTTTAACCAGGCGCTAGTCAGCGTTTCTTCTGGAGCGCTTGCAGTAACCGAAGGTGACTACGTTTCGACAACTCTAACCTTTACAAGACAGCCAGCGACGCCTTTTGATCTT
>CAZBDM010000162.1:0-3817 GCA_964490675.1 uncultured Oligoflexales bacterium | reverse complement strand
GCACGGCAAGCGAAGGAAGCGACTACGAAAGTCTTCCCGCAACGATCACGATTCCAGCTCTCCAGACAAGTGTTGAAATTCCAGTGCTTATAAAAAATGATAGTGAAGAAGAACCACCAGAGACGATTGATCTTTCCATTGTCGATGATGGAAGTCTGATGTTTGCCAGCCGTCAGGTTAGTATTGAACTACAAGACGATGATCTTTTTACACCGCAGCGAAATGTCGTTCTTTGGTTAAAGGCTGATAGCGCTGTGACTGTTAACGGCAGTGCGGTATCGGCTTGGGCGGACGAGTCTGGTAGTGGCAAAGTTGTCAATCAGACAACAAGCAGTGCCAGTCCCGAGTTAGTTGACGGTGTCTTTGGAGCAGTGTTTTCTGGTATTCAATTTGACGGTATCGATGACTTCTTAAATGTCGATAACCATAACGACCTCAATCTTAACGGGCCTTGGGAAGAAAAGACCTTCGCTCTTATCGTCAATGTCGGTCTTGATATCGACCGAGATCAGGTGATCTATGAGCAAGGCGGCGGCACGAGAGGCTACAATGTTTATCTAAGCGGCGGATTACTCTATGTTAATGCCTGGAATTTTGCTAATGATGACGAGACAACGCCTTGGAATCAGACTTACCTGTCGGTAGCAGTGACCGCTGGGCAAAACTACTATCTCGTCTTTGAGCACGACTTTCCTACAGGCGAGCTAAGAGCGCGGGTTAATGGCACTCCCCTAGGGACCATCGCCGGTATCGGACGCATGCATAATCACTCAGGACAAATTGCCTTTGGCGCGATTAATAACGCTACTGTTCTTCACACAGGAAGTTCGGTGTCTTCAGGACTGTTCTTTGAAGGAGCGATTGGTGAAGCTCTTTTCTATAACCGTATTCTCTCCACAGAAGAAAGAGCCGCCCTTGAGGGCTACCTATCCAAAAGACTCGCTCAGTAAACCGCTGAAAGATCAGCGGTTTGTCTTGCCGATTAATTCCTGAAAATTTTCTGCATTTCTCCCGCTAAAGTCTCAATCATGTCGTCTTTATAACGAAAAAACCGCCAGCTTTGTGAGCTAGGATCGTAGGGAAACCACTCGTAAAGATTCTCGCCACTTTCATCTTTAAAGTGATGAGAAGCAAGACGGCGAGCACGACTGACAAGTTTGACAATGTTGTGTCTCAGACAGCCTTGTTGTCTTTTAGAATAAGTTCTTGTGTAATCGGGACCGTACACTTGATTGATGAGCGTCATACGGTCGAGCTTTTGGTGAGGAAACTTTTTAAAGGTCTGAAAGACCCTAAGAAGCATCTCACTTCTTCTCAAGTCTCTGGTCTTGCCATTACAGGAGATAAACCCGTCCTCGATCTTTATCGATAGATCGACACTTGTTTTGGCTGAGTGCTCTAGTTGTCCTAAAAAGGTCGAGACATTGGGGTGGGTTTTGGAGAGGTCGCGCAGATCATCTAGAACGACCGACCAAAGTCTCAATTTTAATTGTTCTTCTGTGATGGGCGGCAAATCGTCGGCCATGCTTTTTTCCTTTCTTAATGTGATTTGTTTTGTTGATGCCTTTCCATTTGCCTTATTTAAGCCAAGGCATCCACTGACAAGAAAAAAAAGAAAAGGGAAATTTTTTAAGCTGAGAAAAATAGAAGGAAATTTTTTTAACCAAGAGCAGTGTTTTCCTGTCTTCCTTTCATTAAGAGCAGCTTCGCATTTGCCAGCCTAAAAATAGGGTTCTGGACATTTTTGACTCGGCCCACTGGCCAGTGAAGATGTCATAACATGACACGAAAGTTCTATGCTAAGGGTCGGTTTTGGCAAACATGAAGAGGAGATCCTATGAGTCATGTTTGTGTTGCATCGTTTCCGTATGGTGAAATGACACAGCCTTGCAGTCTTAGCCGCGTAGGAGCTAACGACAAGCATTCATGCAGTACTCCTAAAGCTTTCCCTTTGCTCGTAGTGGCTAAAAATCCGGCCAGTAATGTGGACGGAATTAAGACCAGTATCTCTGAGCCCTCTCGGAAATGATTGCGATTTTTTTGGCGCGTAATTTGCTGATGTGAGATTGCTAATTAGCGCATCTGCCTTATTTGTCCAATGGTCATGGACGACCTTGGGCAGATAGGAACCACTGATGATCTGGTTATTTTGAACAAGGTTCGTCACAATCTCGGTTCTTTAGGGCCGAGTCGATCACAGGACAGAAGTTTGCGTTGTCTTATTCTATTTATTTTTCTATTGGGTGCGGATTTAGCTTACGCTGGCGGTTACTACGATCAAGCACAGCCGGCCTCGACCGGATTGTCATGGATTTAGCGGAGGACGTTCGGATCTTGCTGCGCCGTCCGGTCATGGCGCAGGAGTCGTTTGGCAACACCCAGACGTATCTCTTGCGATAGAAAAGCAGCAAAGCTTAAAAAATAAGATCGTTAGTAGACGGGCAGTCGTCAAAAGGTAAGCTTTTTGTCTCAAGAGTAAATGGACGTCTTATTAAATGAGTCGAATACCGACGTTTTTTATTGCTGTTATGTTTTCTCTTATATCTTGCTCGACCGACTCGACTTTTTTTCGCAAATCATCGGGATCTACGTATTTCATATACTCGTGTATGGATTCTTGCTCTTTTTGAGGAAAGTCTCTTTCTAGATAGCGGAGTTCAAAATCATAGCGATAGGGACGGAAGCGCATGCCCAATAGTTCGACTAATTTACGCAGTAACCCATGGTAGTAAAAGGCAAAAGCTTCTGCATTCCTACGTCGATCAAGGGCTTTTAGAACCTGTGTAACGTAGATGGGCAATGCGTCCTCAAGCTCTTTTACTCTGGTTTCCAACTTCGATTGCCACTCGGTTTGATTCAATCGATGAGGCCTTATCAACCCTTTTTTGTCGAAGTAGATAATCGGTTGACCATGCCTTTCTATCACCATTAGTTCTTTAAGGGTTTCTTGCGCGTCCTCTCGTAACACGCCTATATCAGCATAGAAATGTTCAGGGGAGTCCTCGTGAAAATAAATGCGGTGTTTTAAATCTGGTCCTGCGGGTTCAATATAGCGGTGGCTAATCGGTGGCATCAACGCTTCTATCGTGGCGAAAGCCTCATCAGTCTCGCAAGAACACAAAAACAACAAATCGATGTCAGAATATTGATCGGTGGTTCCAGTTGCGGCTGAACCCGCTTCCCACAAAGCTATGAATTTGGGATTGTCGCGCAGAGCTTCAATGTGCCTTTTGATATAGTGATCACGATAGCGACTCAAAGCCCCCCCCTACCAAAAATGCAAGTATAGACCCAGAATATCGAAAAAGCTAGTTTCCGGAAGATCACCGACTTCCCATAAAATGACTCCTCTTTTTTCTTGCTTCTCTTATTTAGCTGTTTGCAGGTACGCTCGCTCGTCTTTAAGAAACGATACAAAAGTGCTGAACTAGCAAACCAAAAGAGCTTTGCGTCTTCGTTGACGTCCTCCTTCAGCTAAAGCAACAGGATTCTAAACTTGACACAACACTAATCTGGAGGTCTCTGAATCGTTTTCAGAAATCTCTTCATGACATGGCGATTGTCGGTTAAAAAAATAGAAGTTTTTGGGAGCCGTTATGGATATCGTTGTTACAGCTCACAGGGTTCTCCACCTAGAGGGGGCCACTCAAAAGATAAAAGATCTAGATGCTGCGTTTAAGCAGTCGCAGATAAAAGGTCTTATTGAGCTCATCAAACAGCCTGCTTACTGCCGTCATTCACCGTCGTTTTCTTACTGGACTGATTTTTGTCATCAGTTTATGCATGTCCTTTGTGAGTTCATTGATACAGATCCGCT
>CAZBDM010000161.1:2947-8446 GCA_964490675.1 uncultured Oligoflexales bacterium | reverse complement strand
AATGCGCGCCGCGTGGTTTTTATAAGCGGCTTCTAGCTTCTGTCTAAGGGAGCGAGCATTAGCAAAACGACCGTCTCTTTTCTTTTCTTCAACAAGGGAGTCGATAAGAATTTTTTTTGCGGGATCTTCGATAAGAAACCCTTGTTCTTTCAGCATATCTGACGCAATTGCTTCTAGCTCTGTTTCATTAAAGTCACTAAACTCAAAGACTTTTGAAAAGCGACTCCTTAATCCGGTATTAGAATTTAAAAAAAGCTCCATCTCTTCACTATAGCCAGCAAGGATAACAACAAACTGGCCGCGCAGATCTTCCATGAACTTCAATAGGGTATCGATCGCCTCCTGACCATATGAATCTTGACCTTTTGCACGCGCTAGGGTGTAAGCTTCGTCGATAAATAAAACTCCAGCGATTGCAGATTCAATGACTTCTCTGGTCTTAATAGCTGTTTGTCCCTGATAACCTCCGACAAGCCCCGAACGGTCGACTTCGATGAGATGACCGCTCGCCAGTAAGCCAATCTCCCGAAAGATCTCGCCCATAAGACGTGCAACGGTAGTCTTTCCTGTTCCTGGATTACCCATAAAGATCATATGGTTTGTCAATTGACCAAGACTCGCACTGCCGCGCCGCGCTTTCGTCACACTGATATAATCGGAAAGCTGTCTTAGTTCGCGTTTCACTTCCGCCAGTCCGTGCAACCTCATCAACTTTTGCATAGCGGTAGCTTCACTTTGATCTTTTCCGGCTAGTTCTTCATAAGTGCCACTATCTTCAGGATCCTCGGTTAAATCTGAGTAGATCAGCATTGAAAGTTCTTCGACGGTCAGTTTATTGAGGTCTTTTTGACTCAGACGATGACTTTGTTGGGTCAGAGCGCGTTCAAGGAGATTGCGAGCTTCGCGAGCGTTGCCAAAAGACTTTCCTTTTCTGGCTAAGCTTATTTCTTCGATGAAAAGCTCTGCTGCTTTTTCTTCGATGGTCATCTTTTGTTTGCCCATCATAAGCTTAAAGATAGCCAACAACTCTTCATTACTGAAATCTGCAAACTCAATGATGTTTGGAATCCTACTTTTTAAACCTGGATTAAGATGGAGGAAGGCACGCATTTCATCTGTGTAGCCGGCCAAGATGACGATTAACTCACTGCGGAAATCTTCGATTCCTTTAACGAGAGTATCGATACACTCTTGACCGTAGTTATCGTTTTTTGAATGTTTAAGTGCGTAGGCTTCATCGATAAAAAGCACACCACCCCTCGCCTTTTCAATGACAGCCGCGGTTTTAGACGAGGTTTGACCTTGATACTCAGCAATAAGATCCTGTCTACCAACCTCGATCAAATGCCCCTTAGCAAGAAGCCCCAACCGTTTGATTTCTTGAGCGTAAAAGCGCGCAAAAGTCGTCTTACCTGTGCCAGGGTTTCCCTGAAAGACGGCATGAAAATTAAGCGATAATGCAGGCAGTCCCTTCTTTTCACGCGCGACACTAAGCTTTGCAACCGCAATGATATTTTCAAGAGCTCGTTTTGCTTTTTCTTGTCCAACGAAATCTTCTAATTTTAACAGTTCTTTCTTTTCAGGCTCTTCTTTGGGAAGATTTTGAACGTAGGACTTCTTTTGAGAAGCGCTTGACTGCTTCGTAACCGGCTGCTTATCAGTAGATCTTTTTATCATCTTGCTTGAAGCTAAAACTTTAGTTAGTAATGAGCTTGCTGAACCACCAAACAGTGTATCCATCGCCTCATTAAGATCTACCTGACTAAAGCTGGGTTCAACGACATAAGTCACTGGCAACAGCGCTTCAGCCACCTCACTGTAACCAAGATCGATGGCTAAATCATAAGCTGTCTGACCTTTACTGTTCTTAGCAACTGGGTCAGCGCCTCGTTCAAGAGCTGCCAAGACAGCTTTGAGATCATTTTCAACAACAGCTTTTTCTAAATCTTTGTCAATCATTGGTTCTTATGTACGTCATTAGCAAGAGTTTGAAAAGAATCTGGATGCTTTAGGTTAAATTTAGCAACATGTTGCTGATAGGCGGGATCAAAGCCTTCCCGTCTAATTTCTCCGATAAGATGGGCAAACTTCTCCGACTCCTTCACAAGAGTCGAATGAGCTTGGTCCTTCTTGAGCTGATGATCTGCAACAATACGTGCACCTCTTTGATAAGTCTGCCCCCTATCGTCGGTGTAATATTGCGAGAGAACCAAGATTCTTGTTCCTAAAAAGACAGCTTCTTCCATGTCATGGGTGACGAAGAAAATCGTCATTTTGGTCTTTTCCCACAGCTCAAGAAGAAACACTTGCATATCTTCTCTTGTCCCTGGGTCAAGTGCTCCAAAGGGTTCATCCATGAGTAAGATCTTAGGTTTCATAATAAGCGCTTGTGCGATCGCTACACGCTGCTGCATTCCCCCTGATAGTTCGAAGGGGAGCTTATCGATATGTTTGTCGAGCCGCACTCTCGTTAAGTACTCCATCGCCTCATCGACAAACTCTTTCTTTCTTTTCTTAAACCCCCAGTAACCATGAACAAATCTTTTTCCTAGCAGTACATTGTCGAGCACCGACATGTTGGGAAAGAGCGAATACTTTTGATACACGATGCCACGATCAAGGTTGGCATAGCCAACAGGCTTTCCTTCGATAAAAATTGCCCCTGAACTTGGTCGCTCTTGACCAAGGATAAGCCTAAGTAGGGTCGATTTCCCGCAGCCACTTGGACCAACGACGGTGCACAAAGTGCCTTTTTTGACGGCTAAATCGACGTCATCAAGGACAACTTTGCCACCATAGGCTTTTTGCACGTCTTCCACATGAAGGAGATAGTCTTGTTTTTCCATGGTCACCTTATGCCTTGCCTACCGAGTACCATTTAAAGCCTCTACTAAGCCATAATCTTAAAATTGTGTCGAAGCTATAACCAATGATAGTGATCCACAGCACATAAGGGAGGATGATATCCATAGCTAGATAACGCCTTACTAGAAAAATCCGATAACCTAAACCAGAAGTCGAAGCGATTGCTTCAGCTGCTATGAGAAACAACCAACCTGCACCAAGTGTCAAGCGAACCGTTTCGAGAAGTCTTGGGAACACCTGGGCCATTACGATACGATAGAGAAGTTGCAGCTCATTAGCTCCAAGAGTCAAAGCTTTTGTGACTTGTTCTTTAGGAATCTTGCGCGTTGCCAAATAGATATCTCTGGTTATGGCTGGAAAAGTTCCGAGAAAGATCAACATGATCTTGCCCATTTCTTCGACACCAAAACTTATAAAAAGAATAGGTAAGATCGCCAGTGGGGGAATGATCGAGATAAACGTCATAAACCCGAGAAAAAGGCCTCGCATCCCTGGATACAAACCCATAAATATACCCAGCAAAAACCCCATGATAGAGGAACACCCCATGCCGATTGCAAGTCTCTTAAGACTCGAATAGGTATCAGTCCAGAAGAGATACTCTTCCGAACGCCGATCCTTCTCGAAGGCCATTCTCTGAAAAGCGTCTTTCATTTGGGTGACTGAAGGTAGAATTTTATCCTGTGGGTTTTCAATCTTTCTCTGATGGCTCGCCCAGCTATAAATCATCAGAGCAAGAACAAACGGGATAAGTGTTAAGATCCACTTTCCCGCTCGACCTGGATTGGCATGGATGGTGAAAATTTTTGGTTCGCGACGCTTCACCTATAATTTTCCTTCTGCTGCCATGGTCATGTAATCAGCAGTAAATCTCAGTTTAACATTACTCTTATTGCCGAGTATTTTGCCATCGGCCATTTCGATGCCGACAAAGTTTTTGTCAGGTGCATTGGCTCCAAAAAGACCTTTGTTAAAAGAAAAGGTTCTGACGTATTCCATCGTCTTTCCTGGCTCAGCACTTTTTGTAAAGCGCGCTGCATCGGCTGCTTTATAAAACATTTTGGTGGTCTTGAGTTGCCGTTTAAAGTCTTCGACACTTGAGCCTGCATTTTTAGCCATAAATGCGATCGCTTCATCAGTTTTTTTGCCTTTGCCGCTCATGATGGCCATCGTTTCATACCAAGCTCCCACCAAAGCTTTTTTGAGCGTATCGGGAGCCTTTGTCTTGACAACAAGAAGATCGATAATTTCACCAGGAATCATCGAAGAATCAAAGATCAACTTAGTGTCTTTATCCTTCATCACATTCATAAGAATCGGATTCCAGGTCACTGCGGCAGCATTCTTGTCACTTAGGTAAACTGATCCAATATCAGCATCTGAAGTGTTAACGACTTTTAAGTCTTTTTCCTTGAGACCATTCAAAGTTAATGCACGACTAAGAAGGTAGTGAGACACAGATAGCTCAACAAGCTTGACTTTACGCCCTTTGAGATCTTTGACACTGTTTCCACCGCGCATAACTATACCATCATTACCGTTGGAAAAGTCACCAACGATCAACGCCGTTGAATCGATGCCTCCGACTGCGGGAATTGTTAAAGCGTCCATATTAGTCATCGTACACGCGTCGTACTTACCTGCAGTGTAGAGGTTAATAGATTCAATATAATCATTGATTAGATCTAATTTAATTTTGATGTTGTACTTCTTCGCCCATTTATCAAGGATCCCGGCATGAGACGCATATGCCCAAGGTTCCCAACCGGTGTAGTGTGACCATGCTACTTTGTACTCTTTTGCAGAGGCTTGCACAGACACTGCAAAACTTAGAATTGCAAGAGCTTTCCATAGAAACTTCATATCTTCTCCTTATTCGACATCGATACGTATCGTTGGTTCTGCTTTCTTAGCGTCTTCCATGCGCTTAATGGTTTTTTCCGCTTGCTCATTTAGCTCGTTCATCTGAATGACAGATTGAGCCATCTGAGGAAGCGCTTTTTGCCTAAACTGGGCGATATCATCCATGGCTGCATTGATATCGATAAAGGCTTGCTTAAGGGTGTCCATATTGAGTTGCGTCGAGGACGCTTGCTTGTGAATTTCAGCCCCTTGTGTACGCAGTCTCTTAGCCGTGTTAGCGATAAGATTATCCGTCGTTTGACTGAGGGCGTTAACCTTATCGAGAACAATTTTCTGATTTTCAAGTGCGAGAGCGACGGTGACGGCAACTTGCAGGGCATTAACTGTCACACTCAAAGCGCGATTAACGCCTCTTACCAACTCTTTGTTGTTACGAATAATAATTTCAATGGCAATCACGCCTTGCTGATTAACGGCAAGTTGTTGTTGGAGATCAAGGATTCTTTGTCTTAATGTAAAGAGCACCTCTTCTTTGATAAACTTATGGCGAGGGTCGTCCGAACCGATTTCTCTTTCAAGACGATAAGTCAACTTTTGATCAATCAACTGCCCGAGTTTAATAGCCTTCTCTAACTTAAAAGTCAGCTCGCGCATTCTTTTTTGATCTTCAGATAAAGTAATATTATCTCTTAAAAGACCGTCACGCCCTTGCTCAATCGAGTTGATGATGGCATCGATCACGGTCTGCGCCGCCTCAAACTTGCTAAAGTA
>CAZBDM010000161.1:2411-2937 GCA_964490675.1 uncultured Oligoflexales bacterium | reverse complement strand
GCGTTTGAGAGGTGTTCCAATCCCCGGTAATGATCCTACCAATCTCGAAAACCAACCTGCCGAAAAGTCAAACTTAACCGGATCGAGTTCCTCTACCTGGATTTTTAGATCAATTAGTGATTTAGCAACGGCTCCTCCTTCGGCACTTTTATCCTGGAGATCTTTAAGCGGTTGTTTCAGCATGCGGCTATACTCAACCGCCTTCTTCTGGACGTCAGAGCCCATTTGTTCGACCGCAACTTTAATTTCTGTCTGCTTATCGAGGTCAGTCTGCTCAAAATTCACCAAAGCATCGGTTAACTCATCGGCTTTTTTTTCAAGCTCAGGATCTGAAGTCGCTTGTTTGATATCTTCTGGACTATGAAAATTTAGACTCTGCTTAATTTTCTCAGTATCGTCCAAAGTTAAAGATTCCGACTGAGTCATTGCCATATCTCCTTTATGGTTTCGAGTAGCGATGCACTTGTTTCGCTAGTCTTTGCAATTCATCCATTGCTGATTCAAAATCAGAACTCGCCCGCCCTTG
>CAZBDM010000161.1:2013-2401 GCA_964490675.1 uncultured Oligoflexales bacterium | reverse complement strand
TTGTTTACTATTTATATCAGAGATCGCTGCCGTTGTATGGTCAAGAGCGGTCATCGCTTGCTCATTTCTGGTCAATAGTTCATTGACTTTATTCATTTGCTGCTGTCTCAAATCAAAGCGACTTTGTAAAGTTTGCCATTCCTGCTCGTCAGCTTTTGTAAGTGTCGCTAGGCTTTGTAGGGCAGCCCTGCGTGTTTCGATATATTTTAGATCTATGCTACTAATGATCTTTAAAGCGTTGACGACGTCCATAAGATTATCGAGGATAGAAAGATAAACCTGTTCTGCTGTCCCGACATAACGCCCGAACGTCAACTCGGTTTTTTCAAACTTTCTTGTCATAAGCGACTCGAGAGTTTGGTACTTTTGTTGCGACTTACTAAACTGA
>CAZBDM010000161.1:0-2003 GCA_964490675.1 uncultured Oligoflexales bacterium | reverse complement strand
AACTGAATACGCCCTTGCTTCGCCAAATCCTCTGCCCCAGGAACGGAGCCCATTTCTTCTAAGTCTTTTTTAATTTGAATGAGGGCTGCTTGTTTTCTTTGTTCAAGCTCTTTGTGAAGTTTTCTTATATGGCGATCGGCAATCGTCTTATGCCGTCCGAAGTAATTGATCAACCAGCTGATCACACTAAGAGCAGCTCCACCAAGTGCAACTGTGCCGAGAATAAGACCACCATCAAAAAGCACTGTCGCAAGCCCACCAAGGACACCACCGGCCGCACCGATCAAGGTAAAGGGGTTTTGTAGCGTTTCATTAAGAACCGCTTTCTTAGTCGCGTTTGCTGAAAAGTCTGGTTTGTCTTCCTGCATCAATACACTTCCGAAACGAGGTACATTTCCACTCTAGGTAGACGGTAACGATACTCTCTGTTGGATTCTCCCCTTCGCCTAGGAAGCGGCATGGAAGACCCCATCCCGACCGCTCGCAAACGATTTTCATTAACTTTCAAAGCATTGATCAAATAGTCTTTCACCGCCGAAGCACGCTGTAAAGAAAGAGTTTTATTGGCATTTTTGTCCCCTCGCAGACCGGTATGACCACGAATAACGACCCGAAAATTAGGGAAGTGCTGCAGGCTCTCGACAGCTCTTTTTAACTCAGCCATGCCTTCTTCGGTAAGATCATTGTTACCACTTTGAAAAGAGATAGGTCTGACTTTAAGCGTGCCGATTTCTTCGAGCTGAGCCCACTCTCCAGCATCGAGCTTTTCAAAGTTTACCGCTTCGGCTTGCTCTACATCGCCTTCACTTATTCCCGATTCGTGCAGTTGCTCGATGAATTTTCTTTGCTGAATGACATAAGGATTACTATTTGGCAACGGGTGAGAACTCATATCACCAGAGTCCTTAAAAATTTCAATGATCGCATCAATCGAATTAGTCAGACCTTCTTGACCATCAGGCGTGATACCGTACCAGCGGCGTGCATTAGCCGACAAAGTTTGCCAAGCCACTCCACTTAGCATTGAAACAACGTCTTTCTTGCCGAGATCTGTCTTCTGCATAACGTCATTATGAAGATCGTCTATACGATCTCGATAGTGCTTTAAGGCGCGAAAATAATTTGACAGAAGAACCTTGACGACCTGTGGATTATCTGTGGCGAAATCTCTATTGACCAGCAAAATATCAACAATCAAATGACTTGTATCTTTACTGCTGAGAAGCTTTTTAAATTTTTTGTCGGAAAGAGCGCGTGTCACTTCTGGCTCCCAAAGGGCTGCAACGTCAGCTTGGCCGGACTTAAGCTTCTTATAGGCATCTGATGCTCCATCAGACTGAAGCCGCCACTCCTTGTCACGAAGAAGCTTTTTGATATCGAAGTGTACCGCTACTGACTTTATGAGAAACTCACTGGGTGAGGCTGGTGTAAAGGCGATTTTAACATCCTTATTTTTTAGATCATCTAAGCTGGCAACCTTTGAAGCGCGAGCAACGATTGCATCACCTCCCTTCGATTCATCGATGACTGCCACGATGACTCCAGGATAGTCATAGTCACGTCCAGAAAGGAGATATGCGTCAACGGTCGCGACGGCAAAATCAATCTTACCACGCTTTAGATCTTTAAAACGCTTGTCATAATCAGCTTGGTCGTCAACACACTTTAAAAGATAGCCCGCCGAAACCATGCGTTTACGCATATTTTGGCTACACAATGGAAAGTAACCAATCCAGTTATCCACGCCTATTTTAACTTGCCCTTTTAAATCGCCGGCATCAGAAGTTTTTACCCGATCATCGCCAAAGATGAGAGGCTTAAGATAAACGTAGGAAAGCATGGCTGCCGCCCCTACAACAATCACCGCAAAAAAGATTTTAATTCTAATATTCATAGTCACTACTGATCAAAATCAATTAAATCAAAGGTCTCGGCCTCGGCCAGAACGCCTTCCAAACCTTGAACGAGCTCCTGTTCGTTATTTGCCGCCCTATAAATCGTCC
>CAZBDM010000160.1:0-8477 GCA_964490675.1 uncultured Oligoflexales bacterium | reverse complement strand
TTGCTCGCTTTCACGGGTACGAAGACGCTCTCATCTTTCAGTCGGGGTATCAAGCTAATTTGGCTCTTATGACTGCCCTGGGTGAGCGACATAAACGCGTCTTTTATGATGAGAACATTCACGCTTCGTTAAGACAAGGTATCAGACTGAGTGCATCTTCATCGCAAGCTTTTCGTCACCAAGACTTTAACCACCTTGAAGATCGTCTTAAAAAGACCCCCAAGTCATTCGTTGTTGTTGAAGGAATTTATTCAATGGACGGTGACAAAACACATCTGTCACCTCTTGTTCAGTTGTGCCAGCTCTACGGTTCAGAATTGATCGTTGATGAAGCTCACAGTGTAGGAGTATGCGGACAGAAAGGTGAGGGTTTGGTCGCAGCTCATAAGCTACAAAGCCAAACATTTGCGACGGTCGTTACCTACGGTAAAGCATTCGGTGCTCAAGGAGCTGCCATACTTTGTTCGAATGCTTTGAAGAGATATCTTGTCAACAAAGCAAGTCCTTTTATTTATACAACGGCACCTAGCGGAATGCTTACAGCAGCTATCGATGTTGCATACGACTTTGTTTCGCAAGCAATTGAAAAGCGTCGAGCACTGGATAAGTTAATCAACTATTTCAATGAGAGGAAAAAAAGTACTACTGGTATGAAATTTTTGACCTCACAATCTCCTATTCAGGGGGTGTTCTGTGCGCTTGAAGATATGCAGGAAACTGTCGATCAACTGCGTAGACGAGACCTATGTTTGACTGGAATCCGCAGCCCAACGGTACGTAGGTCTCAAGAGAGGTTGCGCATTGTCTTGCACAGCTTTAACAGTAAAGAAGATATCGATTATTTATTTGCTAGCTTGGAGGAAATGTGAAGCGCTACTTTGTGACTGGTATTGGAACTGATGTCGGTAAAACGATTGTTTCTGCTATATTAGTCGAAGCACTCAAGGCTGACTATTGGAAGCCAGTGCAAACAGGTGCAGGCATTCATTCAGATCACTTAAGAATTTCGACTTTGTCTAAGCATCATGGCAAGATATTTGCCAACCAGATAGCTCTGAAAGAGCCTCTGTCTCCTCATGCCGCCGCGGCCTGCGATCGACCAATAGTGTTAAAAGACTTTCAATTGCCAACATCTGAAAATCCTCTCATTGTTGAAGGAGCTGGAGGAATTCTTGTCCCTCTCAATGATCAAGAATTGATTGTCGATCTAATCGTCAAGCTTGCCTTGCCGGTTATTGTTGTATCGAAGCATTATCTTGGTTCAATAAATCATACACTTATGACTATTGAATGCTTACGGCAGCGGCAAGTTAAAATCGCTGGGATCATCTTTGTTGGCAATGAAAACCGTTCGACAGAAGATGTCATTTTGAAACTTGCAGGCATTAAAAAATTAGCTCGAATTCCATGGCAAGAAGAAATGACCCCAGATTTCATTTCTCAACAAGCGGAGGTTGTAAGAGATGAACTATGAAAATAAGAATTCTCAACCAATTTGGCATCCTTTTACGCAGATGAAAACCGCAGAAAGCCCCGTAAAGATTGTTAGAGGCCAAGGTGTCTTTGTCTACGATGAACAAGATCAAGCTTATCTCGACGCTATTTCTTCATGGTGGGTAAATCTCCATGGCCATTGTCATCCGCACATCGTCAAGGCGGTTAAAAACCAGATTGAAACCCTTGATCATGTTATTTTTGCTGGATATACGCACCCAAAAGCTGTTGAGCTTGCTGATAGACTTGTGAAAGTTCTTCCCGAAAGTCAAACGAGAGTTTTTTTCAGTGATAATGGAAGTACTGCTGTTGAAGTCGGCATAAAGATGGCGATCCAATATCACTTTAATAAAAAAGCACCTAGAAGGAAAATCATTTCCTTTGCAGGGGGATATCATGGGGATACGTTTGGCGCGATGGCGGTTAGTGGAAGATCAAAATTCACCGAACCTTTTTTAAATCATCTCTTTGAGGTGGAATATATCCCTTATCCCGTTCCAGGTCAGGAAGAACGCTGTGTAGAAGCTTTTAAAGATATTTTAAAAACTAACGACGTAGCAGCCTTTATTTACGAACCCCTTGTACAGGGGGTGAATGGCTTTCAGGTGGGAGAGAGTGCGGTCTTTTCAGAACTGATTGCCATGTGCCGAGATCAAGGTGTCATCAGTATTGCGGATGAAGTGATGACCGGATTCGGTCGAACGGGCAGTCTTTTTGCTTCTGAGCAAATAAGTCATAAACCAGATATTATGTGCCTATCTAAGGGCATTACGGGCGGCACGATGGCGTTATCTGTGACGACCTGTAGTGATCAGATTTTTGAAGGGTTTTATGATGATCAGAAGGAAAAAGCTTTCCTCCACGGTCATTCCTATACGGCTAATCCGATTGCTTGTGCCGCCGCTTGTGCTAGCCTTGACTTGACTCTTTCGGATGAGTGTCGAAACCAAAGGCAGATGATTTCTCAGACATTTTCAGAAATCGCTTCGACACTCAAGGACCACCCCTCATTAACTGACATTCGTGTAAAAGGTTGTATTCTTGCCCTTGAAATAAAAGATAGTCAGCAGGGATATTTTAGTTCGCTCGCCAGCCATTTCCATCGCTTCTTTAAAGATAAGCATATGCTTCTAAGGCCGCTTGGCAACGTTATTTATATGATTCCACCTTACACAATCACACGCGATCAAATTTTTGAAACCGCCTCAGTTATGGTGGATTCTTTGGAGGTCATTGATGTCTAAATTAAAATTAACACTAACAGATATTATTACCGAGCGAGATCTTCATGGGCGCTTTCTCAATACCATTTCATTCATGGAGAGTTGGGGATCGCAAAAAATAGCTGGCATGCAAAAATATTGTAATGGCAGTGAAGAAATTCTTCAGCATGCTGCTGAAGAAGCGAGACACGCTCTCTTTTTCAAATCACTTGCGAAAAAACTAGCCGGAGACGAGCTTGATAGTTTTGACGGTGATGATTGTATTTTGAGAAACGATAGTCGTCGCTATCTTGATCGTTTAAATATACTTGTGAGTAAGGCTATGACTGAAGAAGGGCTATCTCGCAAAGAGTTTGTTTGGCATTGCTACCTATGGGTGACGCTTTTAATCGAAGAGCGGGCGATGGATGTCTATGGTATTTATCAAAGCCTGCAAGAAGAATATGCCACTAAGACTTCGGTGAAATCTATTTTGCGAGAAGAAATTGGCCATCTCGCGTACATCAAAAACGTCCTGACCGACATCTATAAAGAGCGATTCGATGAGATCGCAGATCGCCTTTTTGAGCGAGAAGAGCGCTACTTTGACTATTTTTTGAATAGACTCTCTCAGTTCACAAAAGCTCATAGCCAACAAAAGTTAGCTTTGGTAAAGAAAGCGAACAAAGAAAAACACTTCACTGCTTTTCACTGATCATACGAAGAGGTGACTCATTGCTGTCAAGGTACTCATGTATAGCTATCACGGTGTTGGCGATTACTTTTCTTTCCAACGAAACTCTAGCAAGCAACGACCTTGCTCTTCCGCCATTGAATCAATTGGATGCTTGGCTTGATGAATCCGAGTCAAAATTTGCTAATCTTCGCACCGGCACCGAGAAAAAAATATTCTGGAATAACCAGTCTGAAAAAAGCATCAGTGAATGGGCAGTCGTGTATCTACATGGTTTTTCAGCTTCGCGTCGCGAGATCAGTCCAGTTGTGGAATCCCTAGGACAAAGACTTAAGGCGAACGTCTTTTTTACACGCTTCACAGGGCATGGCTTAATCGGCGGAGAAATGGGTGATGCGAAGTTTAAAAATTGGCAGATGGACGCTCTGGAAGCTTATCAAATCGGCCGAAAAATCGGTAACAAGGTCATTGTCGTCGGTACATCAACAGGTGCAACGATGGCCCTGTGGTTGGCCGATCAACTGAAAGCTGAAGAACACAGCCTTGAAGCTCTTATCCTTGCATCACCGAACTTTGCTCCGGCAGACGATCGCACCAATATCTTTCTCTATCCTTTCGGCACCTTAATGGCCAAAATGATTGATGAAAGCCACCACGGCTACAAACCGGACAATCCCGAGCATTCTTATTTTTGGACAACATACTTTCCTATTGAAGCAATCGCAGAGATGATGAAAGCCGTTGATTACGTTGATAAATCTAACCTAGAAGCTCTTAAGATTCCGATTTTAATGCTCTACACTCCAAAAGATAGGGTTGTTAGTGTCGAAAAGATTTTAAGTGGTTATGACCGCATTGGGAGTTCCTATAAGTCTCTTAAAGAAGTGAAGAAAGCTAAAAGACATGTGCTTGCTGGCGATATTCTTAGTCCGGAATCTAACGATGAAGTTGCGACTCTTATTGACGAATTTTTGAAAAGCTTGCAATAAGCTTAGTCGCTGTTTTATGCTAGTGGCGCTTGCGTACTGATCCTGTCTTTAGCTGCTCCTGCCCGCGATTGCATTTTACCCCCCCCAAAAAAAATTGGAGTTTTCAAAGATGAATTTTACCATCATGTTGGCATTCATGATTGGCTTGCTCAGCCAAACAGTTCATGCAAATTCAATCGATTTCAATGATCTTGAAAAACTAAAACAGCAAAAGGGCTTTTGTCATCTGCAGATTAAACTCGTTGAGCAGTCAAAGAAACAATGCACCGGATCTGTCATGTTTGATTGTCTAAGTCAAACAGTTGCTTCACCTGATGAAGAGAAAGTTGTCGCAAAAATTAATGTTGCAAACACCGATGAAAAACTGATTTGCGCAAACAATCGCGAGCTATACAAAAAGATTCTAGGTGAACTCGTGATAAACTTTGAAAAGAGTGGATTCGAAGTCATTTCTTGTCAACCTAGTGGACGCTATATGAAAGTTATGTGGGACCGGTGCTTTCTTAAGAAGTCAGTCAACAAACCTGAAGAACTTGCTGCGTCTTCAGACTCTTGATGCAAAAATTTTCAGGCTGATGATTAAAAGTCGTCTTGAAAGTTGAGTACTAGCTTTACATACTGTCCTTGTGCAGGACTGAAAATATAGATGTGATTGACACCGTATCTAAGCCATTCACGGTCCGTCGCTTTCATTGCAAATGTCCAGCGATCACTGCCGGAATCAAAAACCCAATCTCCACCTCTTAAATTAAAACCACTATCGTCATTACTTTGGTGGGGACGGTATTGGCTGAGATCTTTGAAGGAGTTTAAAATGACGTCTTTTCCATCATGGCATCTTCTTCGTATCATTCAAATGCAGAACAATCCAGAATGATTGTCATATTAAATCGACAGATAATCGAAAAGTCCATATAGTTGAACGATGATCGTTATTGATTCTTAGGCATTTAGGTATGGTTGATTAGATGACTAGCAGTTCCTTAAGGCTCGTATTCATTTCAGATACCCACAATCACCATATGGAGGTTCCCGATGGCGATCTTCTCTTCCATAGTGGAGATCTTAGCGAAGCTGGAACCGAGTCGCAGATAGCTCAGTTTGCCGAGTGGTTTTCAGAATTACCTCACAAACACAAGGTCTTTATTGCTGGTAATCATGATTTTCTCTTTGAAAAAAAGCCGCAAGAAGCGCGGGAGTTAGTGAAGGGGTTGACCTACCTGGAAGATCAAAAGATCGAGATAGAGGGGCTCAAAATATACGGAAGTCCTTGGCAGCCTCTATTCCATCATTGGGCCTTCAATCTTGAAAGAGGGACACCTTTAAAAGAAAAGTGGGATCTTATCCCTACCGATACAGATATATTATTGACCCACGGTCCCCCCTTTAAGGTACTCGATAAAGTCTATGATGGCAGAGGAGTGGGCTGTGAAGAATTGATAAAAAGAGTCGCTGAAGTTAAGCCCCTGATCCATGCTTTTGGCCATATCCACGAAGCCTATGGGATGGCTGAAAAAAAGTGGAATGAGCAGGAAAAAACCCTTTTTTTAAACGCCAGTAGCTGTAATCTTAGGTATCATGCAGTTAATCCCGCATGGGTTATTGACGTTAAGTGCTGCGAGAATCGCTGGATCATCGACAGGGTTTAGGAACTCTAAATGAAAAAATTCGATAAACTAAGAGAGACCTGTGAAGAGGTCGCTTCTTATTTGAAGGCATTGTCTCATCCGCAACGGCTCATTATCCTTAGCACACTTTTAGAAGGCGAAAAAACAGTCTCTGAGATTCAGGAGTTTTGCTCTTTGTCGCAATCTCAACTGTCGCAGTTTCTCGGGCGTCTTAAGCTAGAAGGGATTGTCAAATCTCGCCGGGAAGGTCAGTTTGTTTTTTATCGTATCGAAGATACGCGTATCAAATCGCTAGTCTTAACCCTCAATAAGATCTTTTGCTCAGGGTCAGACTGAGTAAGCTTATCTTGCATTTGCTGATTATTTGACTTACACCTGAAGAAACATTTTGATGGAAATTCTGAACAGGGGGTCAGCCATGCGAACGCTGTTTTCACTATTGAGCGTGATTGCGATATTTTTTTCTCAAATGGCAGCAGCAGAAACTTCAAAAAGTGAATTGAGTCATTTTTTTGATCGTCTTGTTGGTGACTATGAAGGCAAGGGTGAGAAAGTCATCATTCATAGCGAGGAGCACAGCGACTTTTACCAGTTAGAATCCGATAGCTACGTGAAAAGGCCTTCTTCCCGAAAGACCTTTTGGCGCATGGAAGATGAAATCACACGCAATGATGATGTCAATTATTCTGAAACGATTTCTTGGTATCTAGACGGTGATAGGCTCTACGAAGGGCCTTACGAAGCTGGAGATGAAGTCGAAATTGTGAGTTTTGAAGATCGTATTCTGGTTTACGAGCTTCGCTGGTCAAACCCTCCTCATCGAAAGTACCGTAAAGTGGTGACCATCGATCATTCTGGTCGGTTTTTGAAGGTTGAAAAAACCTTTTATCTTCGCGAGGTTGAAATTGAGCATCAATCGATGAATTATAATTAATAAAATCTTATAAAATAAAATAGATATTTTAATATTTGTATGCTATTTTTATAAGGCGTATAGTTTATTTATACGTCTTCCTTTCAGTCCTTTTTTCCTGTTGTTGTCCCCCTTACCGTTGTTGCTGGAGCTGAAATGTTCAATAGAATTAATTCCTTACCTTTTCTCCTCGTGTTTCATCTTTTACTGGCTTGCTCAGACGAAAACCCTTCTAAAGTTCAAAGTGAACCTGAACCAGATCAGGAACCTGTGCTTGAAGAAGTCACTGATCCTGTCGAATATGAGCGCATCGTGACCCCCGGTAGTATAGACGCATTTTTACCCGCCCCTCCTCCTGCATCATTTAACGAGGATGACTTTAATCCGAGTTATAGATTTTCAACGCAAGTAAACACCCCAATTGTTTTGGAAATCCCGCTGCCTGTCGAGGGTGTTGTGCTTATTTCAAAAGCGACAATCAACGGAACGGTCGAGAACGCCCAAGACGATCGTAGTAAAATTATCTACACACCTGATGATTTCTTTTTTGGCAAAGATCTTTTTAAGTTCGAAATCTACACCTCAGAGCAACAGTTTGTTGCCTCTTATGACATAGAGATCACGGTCGAAAATCGCATGGTCGTTGCTCAGGACGGCTTCGAAAGACAAGCTCTGAACGCAGAAGACAGTATTTGGTCAGGTCTCGTCCTGGCTGATGACAAATGGCATTTATCAGATGAAGAGTCTTGTAGTGAATTTGCCTGTGCTGAAATCGTTAAACAGGGAATGTATCCTGATGATGAGGATAAAGGCTTAGGAGTTATGGCGGCCCAGACCGAAAAGGGGCTTTTAATTTACGCAAAAGAAGATAGCTCACCAGAAAATAATATCCATTTATTTTCTAAAGAAATCGATCTGTCTGGCTTCGATCATTTGAGTGTAGGCTTTCATTACCTTCTGCTCGGTTTGGGTGATGATGATCAAACCAAAGACAAAAACATTGCAGAATACTTAAAGGTTGAGGTTTGCTTTGAAGGCCGTCAGTCATGTGGACTTAACGAAACATTTTCCGGAGATGATCTGCTTTCAGCAAAGAATAATTGGCAAGAGCTTTACATGCTCAGTCAAGATGATCGTCAGCTAAATGGTAGAAACCACCAAGCTCAAGATTGGATGATGATCGAACCGACAAAAGTCGATTTGACTTCTTTGACAACTGAACAAAAGGCTCAAGCAATCTTGAAATTTCACGTCAAGTTGTCAGATGGTTTTGAAGAAAACGATAAAATGAAAGACTTAGTAGATGGTGTTTTAATCGATCAAATCAGTATTGAAGCACATCTAGCAGAACAGCCACCTGCTGAAGACTAAATTCACCAGATGACTCAATCTCAATGGTATGTGAAAAGGGTGGTTTGCAGGATGCAGTCAAATGGGGAACTGACCTACATCTCGTCTGACTTTTAAGCTGAGTGGCGGCAGTATCTGTCCCATAAGTTCGCTAAGAAAAAATGGGGGTCAAGAGATGGTCTTGCATGCATGCGCGTGACCTGCCTT
>CAZBDM010000159.1:7163-8479 GCA_964490675.1 uncultured Oligoflexales bacterium | reverse complement strand
AATAATCGCGTTCCAAACCTGATCATCTTTTGCGATATCGACGTGGGCGCCCTCAAAACTGGCCAACCCAACTTCTAGGTCTATGTTTTCCGAAGCTGCTGCAATATCGGAAGAATGAAGAGGTAAAAACTGACTTTGATAGTAATTTACCCACTTCTCGGTACTTAATTCAATCTTATCCAATGCTGCTTCTGAAAAGTCCTTTGGTGCATGATTGCAGCCTTCGATTTCCTTATCTAAACCATTGGTGAGTAGATCTGTAATGTTTGCTAAATAGCTCTGGGGACTGCAACTTCTTGGACTAATCGGATCGATTGTCCAAAGGTTTTTAATAGGACTTTCTTGGCCAATCGCTTCAGCAATGCGCATGGCCAGCCATCCACCATATGAATGACCAATAATAAAAACTTTTTTGTTTTCAACTTCTTTTAATTCATCGTTGAGAAGCACAAGATAATCTTTAACGTTGATTTCAGTTATTGAAGTCGGACTGTTAGATTTTATATAACTGACATTTTCATTGAGAATGTCCTGGTTACCAGCAGGCTCTTTAAAACAAGATGCATAATAGAGTTCACTCGTTCCTTCGGGATACCTGAGAGATGGTGAACGTTCGATAAACTTAGAATAAAGATTCATGCCTAGAGGCGAGCGTTGCTCAGAGCCTTCTGTTTTACTACAGCTTGAAAATCCACCGGTTAAAATATAAACGAAAGTCTCTCCATCAGAAACATCTTCAGAGCCGGCCTGTTTATCTTCACCTTCTTGTTCATCAAATGCAGAAGACCCTTCGCCTTGAGCGTCATCTTCTAAAATACTCGCCTGGCCTTCTGGTCCTGGCCCTTGCTTTTCTTCTCCGCAAGAAATTAAAAAAGACGTAACAACAATCATAAAAGAAAGTAATTTCAAAGGCTGTTTCCTCTCATGTTTCACATGAAAAATGACGCGTCAGTAACATTTCGGAATATTTAAGAAAAATATTTAGGGGATGAGAGTCTCGCTAATGATTATGCTGACTTAGAGGAAGACATTTTAAGCGTTTTTAGTTCGTTATCTTTGATGTGCTTGTAGAGCCAGAAAGCTATATCTTTTGACATAACACGAATAAAAGCGAATTCTTCAGGAAAAAACGACTGACCTTTCTCTTTATCAGCGACAGTTATAATACCAATGGTTTGATCAGCTACGATAAGGGGGATGATGATACATACCCCACTTCTGTAAGACGCAGCTTTATTTAATTCAAGTCTTTCGGGGTTAAACCTTGGATCTAAATTAATGTCTTTGGTTAGCAGCGGGCTTCTCGATGTCCATAC
>CAZBDM010000159.1:4584-7153 GCA_964490675.1 uncultured Oligoflexales bacterium | reverse complement strand
TGGCCAATGATACCCGAACTAGGATCGATTTCATTCTTAACAGCCCCCCTGACCTCGACATCTCCCAGTGCACTAAACAGTCTTAAGACCGGCTTATCTTCTTGGTGATCGAGAACATATAAAGAGGATCTTTTCGCCTTGACAAAGCGGCAAGTTTTTTCCTGAATAATACGCGCAATTTCTTTACTGTCCTTGGCTTTTTCGTAAACGGGCAGCAACTCCAGCATAAGATCAGCTCTTTCTTTGCGGTACTGGATCCATCGAATCTTTCTAGAATAGTCGACTGCTCCCATAACAAGTATGACGACAGCAAAGACAAACGGATAAACAAGCCCAACATTTCTTACAATTAGACGTAAATCTGTCGACATGGGAAAGATATGAGGTGTTCCCTTTATTGCATTAAAGATAATTAATCCAGACAGAAAACCAAAAGAGATAACCAACAGTCGATACCAAACGAAAATCTCTTGGTCAGAAGCAGCAAATGAAACAAGATTTTTCTTGTACTGTTTGACCCACTCATAACTTGCCACTGTACACCATGCTAGAGTGAAAAAAGTAATATTTAAGAGAATAAAGTTAAATCTCTTGAGATAAATATCAGCTGGAAGCTCTGATCCTAATAGAACCCATGCAATGATTAGAGTAAAAGCGATAACTGCGAAGTTAACATAATATTCTAGGCGTTTTTTACCGTTCAAAAACATGTATGCTGACAACAGCACAAAGCTCGCTGAAGTCATCCCGAAAAGTTTAAGAAACCCTAGCGTCTGGAAATCCAGATAAGTCGAAAAAATAGCATTGTAGTAGCTCAAAGACATCGTTCCGAGAAGAAGAAAAATCGAAAAATAGAGATACTCACGGTTTTTTCTTTGCAGAAGAAAGATAGAAATACAAAACAGAAATAAAATAAACGACACGACTAGATACACAGCATTCATCATGTGGAACTTAACGTTATCATCCATGACTTCATTATAGACTGTATCAAATTCTCCAAGAAAAGCACCTATCTTATCGAGAGGAGATATTCCGGGAGTTAAGCTTTTGTTACTAATCGCGACAATTTCGAGAAGGTTGGACTCAAAGAAATTCAGAACCTGTGGATCAAAATCATAAAAAGCTACATTCGATAAATGATTTGATCCCCCAATGAATTGTCCGTTGAGATAAACACGGTGTTTACCTGCCACACGCCCAAGAACAATTGTTGGTTGAATAAACTTTTGATCAACGGTGAAACGATTACGAAACCAAACTTCGCCTTTAAACTCATCAGCATACTTCCAGCTTTCGCTGATCAAATAGTAACGCCATTCGCTATCAGCCTTCTTTTTACCAACCGTATATTGCCAATTATCATCTAGTAGATCGATACGTTTATGGGGATCGTATTCGGAGAGATGATATTCAACTTCTTTAGAAGGGGTAATCTGTCCGACATTAAGATATCCCTCATAAGCCCTTAACACAACAAACCCTAAAACCAATAGAACACTGATCAGTAAAGCTCCTGCGCTGCCAATATTACGCAGCACACGACCATAAAAGTCTTTATCACTAGCTTGTTTTAAGTTAAAAACACGATTTTTCTGGGTTGATTCTTGCCATGGCAATACGATTTTATAGATGTCTATATGAGAAGAGATATTTTTTAATCGCTTATGGTTAAGGCGTATGAATTCGAAGTTCAACTGCGACTTGACTTGCTCAAAAACAGGTCCTGAAATACAAATTCCACCCGTTTCGGCGACACCTTCTATGCGAGCGGCTATATTAACACCATCGCCGTAGCTGTCTTCGTCTGATTCAATGATATCGGCTAAGTGAATACCAATACGGATGTCAATTTTTCTTTTTATTGAAGCAGAGGCGTTTCTTTCAAAGAAGTTCATCTGCATTTCGACAGCGCATCGGACGGCTTCGACAACACTATCAAATTCAATGAAAAAAGCATCTCCTACCGTTTTGTTTTCACGGCCGCCAAATCTCGAGAAGACCTCTCGCATAATTTTTCGATGCTCTTCAAGGAGCTCAAAAGCTAGCTGTTCATCATTTTGCGACAGAGCACTATAACCCACCATGTCGGTAAACATGAGGGCGATAAGTCTTCTTTTATTAAGTGGTTTTTCCACACAGCCTCCTAATTCGTTTATCGACTTAGGAAGCTTATTCTCAAGTAATAATTGATAAAATTAATTGACGTGTCTAATGATTACAGTGGCATACTTGCCAATATAAGGAATATTTAAGCGGCATGGCTTGTTGTAAATTCCCTCTGAACAATCTGCCCAAATGATACCGTTTGTATCTTTGAGTCTTTCGCCAAGAGTACCATTGCCAAAATGGCGAGCTGAATCTCCAACATAGCGAGGGTCATCACTATCAAGCTCAACGCGATAAGCACCCTCTCTGTGAACCCCTAAGATGAAGTCTGAAGGAACTTCGTTGTGATTAAGATTTACGACCGCGTAAATATGTTCGTCTGTTGCTTCTGCCTTACGATAAAGGGCCATGACTTTGCTTAACGAATCATAATGATTTTCAATATGTGGATGGAGATTCT
>CAZBDM010000159.1:0-4574 GCA_964490675.1 uncultured Oligoflexales bacterium | reverse complement strand
ATGTGAAAGAACGTACTGACTTAGATCTCTGAAGTAGTCGTAGACTTTTTTCTGGTTACGATGGTCATCTTTTTGACCCCAGTCGATGTTTGGATTGCTATAAAAGGTTCCTCTTTGAAGGATTCTTAGTTGCGGCATATCTAGGTAGGCACTGCCAGAGAGCAGGGCTAACGATCCGTATGCTTTACTCTTACCTTGTACATGAGCAAACAGCTCGTTGCCAATAATCGGATACTTTCGAAAGTCATCATTTTCCTCACCAATAATTAAAGAAGCGACGTATTGCCCGGTTGCACCATCCCGACGATTAGCAGCTTCATCGTGGTTTGTTATATAAGTCACACGTGAAGCAGATTTCCACTGCCAAGGTCCACGAATCCCACTGGCTGCCAATCTATTCATATCTACTTGATTGTTGGGTAGAAGCATGTTGTCTTTAATGAAGTCAAAAAAGTCTGAGTGGGTCCTCATATTTATGCCATAACCAGAATCTGCTGCGATAACGATGTTGCCAAAATCATCACGTAAACAAAGTCTTAATTCAGTATTTTCTTCTTCACATTTGATCGCAAACATGACTTCCGATTTTGCAAAGAACATTTCAGCAATAAGAATAGCTTCCGGTCGGTACTCTCGTACTTCAGCAACAAGCTGCTTGATAAACTCATCTCCACCTGGCTCATTTCTAATACCGTCATAATTATCAAAGCGAATGCCATTGATACCGTATCTCTGCATCATGTGCATAATGCTGTCGATAAGAAACCTTCTTACGTAGGGATTTTCGTAATCATAGCGGTAAGTGTTCCAAGGGCTCATGTTTTCACCAAAGAGAACTCTTCCATCTTGTTTTTTCCACTTATGAATACCAATGTCATCGATCTTAACGTTACAATCTTGACCTCCACCATGACAGCTGAATGGATAATGACCAATAACTGCGTCCATAATGACAGCGATACCAGCTTCGTTGAAGGCGTCGATCATCTGGGCGAATTCGTCAGGATTGCCATATCGAGCATCGGGAGCAAAAAGACCAAAGACTTGGTAACGAAATTTCCAAGCATCTCCATCACGACTGGCATTAAAAGGCACAAACTCGATAGCGTTATAGCCACTTCTTTTTAACTCACTAATAAGCCCTGACTCTGCAATAAAACGGTAAGTCTTGTCCATCGACTGCGGACCTTTTTGACCTTCTGAATCAGTCCACTCGGCAGCCATTGACCATACCTCTGTTTCTGCAATGATTAGTGGTTTTCTGCGGAGATCGGCAACCGGGTGACTAAGGCGATAAGCCTCTGGTCTATCAAAATCCCAGAAGACCGAGTTGAAATGAGCAGACTTGGGATTTGAAAACAAATAAGCTGAAGGATCGATTACCGACTCATCATTGAGTAAGAGACGATACTGCTGGCCGTGTTTAATACCGTCAATCTCCAGGCCATATAAGTGTGTTTGTCCAGGAAGACGCTTAAGACGGTAAGTCTCACTCTTTTTCCAATGATTGAAATCACCGAGGATAAAAACATCCTGATCCGGGTGATCGACAAGTACCTTGATCATCGCTGACTGCGCTTGGCCGTCATGATCTCTTTTGGTGACAAAAAAACCAGTTTGAGGGGAAAATGTTTCTATCGATCTTTTTGCTCTGAGAGATTCAACCCGGGTAGTTTCATAAAATCTCAGCTCTTCGGCAGCTTGTGAAAAGACGGACTTCCCAAAAGAAACCGCAACAAAAAGGCTGACTAATGAAAACCCAAACCAGTTGAATGCAAAAGAATAGCGGCGACGACTCATGGCTGACCCTTTCGTTCAAGCTAGAATTTGATTAGATGACTTATATAGCAATCCGAACGATTCGAAAACATATTTATCAAAGGCCGAATATTCCTACGAGATCGTCATTTGGTGTTCTAGCTCAGTCCGAACACGAACAGCAAGCAGCGTAGGGATTGATCTGTCTTTGCGACAGCCATCTGTCAAAAGACTAGACACTTCTTTGTTGTGTTACCCCTTGATTTTTAAATGGTTTGTCTTTGGCCTTAGAGTTGCTGTTATTAAACTTATCAAATCGTGGATCGTACTTAATTTAGAGGAATGAGAAGGACAGCTTATGAAAAGACAAAAGAAAAAGTCCGGTAGCTTGGCAAAAGTGTTTTACTTAAACCAACTAGAGAATGAGCCTACAGCAAAGCTTGACGTCAAATCAGAGGAAGAACACTCTTCGATTTGGGACAAACTTAAAGCATTCACAAAAAAACTCAAAGGTGCTTCTCTAGCTGAAGAAAAGCCGAATCCACAGTCACATAGCTCTGTGAATCAAACCAAGTTAAACGAAAGTGACATCAATTTTCTCACAAGAAAATGGATGTTAAGTAAGTATATGAAAGAAGATATGTACGTTAAATAACATTGATTCTTACTGCTGATTGAGCCGCTGGACCTGAGAGGATTTTTATACCCCCAGGTCCATCGCTATGACTCATATCTGCGTCAATTCAGAACTAGAATAGAGAAGCTATACAGGGAAGATCTTTGGAAAGAGTTTGATGGGACCTCTAATGGGTTTGCTATTATAGAATCGTGTGACGAGACCTCTCTATTTTTTGTCAATGTCTTGAACATCAAGTAACCTCCTGCTACATGATCCATTTAATCACAACAAAAATGAGAGAAACTTAAATCAAAAAACTTTTTTGAAAAGTTCTTACTGGCTGACTTTATCTATAGGGTATTGACGGATAAATGATTTCCAGTTTTGCTCGCCTAATCGGTGACCCTCTTTCGCCCACGGCACTGCGCCTGTTACATAGATTCTGTAAGCTCCTTCACTAGATTCCTCTTCTACGGATAGGCTGTTTGGCAGTTTGTCTTCTATAGCTTTTCGATAGATTTGCAAAGATTGACTAAATAGTGAATTTTCTTGTTGTTGCTCAACTTCTTTTGCAAGTTTTTTAACTTGAAAATGAAAGGTTTTCCCTTGTGGAACGCGCATTCGAATGATCGGCACCGAGCGTCTTTTATAACCTGAACTAAGACAAGCAACAGGCTCACCTTTTTTATCAAGAACTTCTAGGATAAATTGTTCACGGCTATCATCGGGAACCACCATTAAAGACACCCAACGCTGCGCATCAGTTGTGAACCTATAGACATCTCTTTTCTTATCATTTTCTAATCGACCAAAGGCGGCATAACTCGTGTCAAGCGGCTCATCATTGGCGATCATTTCTGAAATTCTATCTCGTGAGTAGAATTCATAGAGTGGAAAGCGTACCGCTCCCAACTGATAAAGATAAATATCCTCCTGAGCCTTGAAAGACTTTTCACCATTGAGATAAAAATCACCTTCCGGTGAAACACGCTGCCCCCAGATGCCCATGGGACCATTTGGCCCTGTCGGACCTGTTGGGCCAGAGTGAAAGTAAACACCAAGCTCAGCCATCGGACCGTCAACCGTATTAAAGGCTTTCCAAAAGCTCAAGTATGACAGGGTCAATGGATTCATAATGACAGATAATGGCCCAAGTGTACCTCTCGGGCCAAAGCCAAATGCATTGATTGAGTCTGAAAAGCTTTGCCATTCACCAAGATACTGAAACAGACTTAGTGGATGAAAAGCAGTCTCACCAAAAAGTCCCTTTTCACCCAAGGGTCCCCCCTCTCCAGAGACTCCAAAGGTCTGATCAAGAGGGCCTTTTGTCATACGAAAATAATAATGACTATAGGAGTCATCGTACACTTGAGCCAGATCTGCAAAGTAGTAAATGAGATAATCACTGGTAATAAATGGTTGGCTAAAAGTGCTGATATCAACTCCCGGCTCGAAGAGTAAAATTTCTTCTTCGTAAGGAGCCTCACAGTCGGCTGGGATGAACGACTGTGAGTCAAATGCTGCTGCAGAATTTTCACAGACAAAAAGCCAAAGCAAGGCCAAGATCGTATACTTTTGCAATGCATGATCTCCGGTTATAAAAGCCATCTGGACTCCTTAAACCTGGAAACAATTAAATCTGCAAGAAAAATAAAAACTGCCTTTTAACTCAGTCGGTTAAAAGGCAGTTTCGATCATCTCGGTAAACAGTTATCCCAATTCAAAAAACTCTTTCATATTGTTATTTTCATTACTTTCAGTGACGGTTCCCTTATAGTCTGCTGTCACTTCCAGCTCAGCATCAGGATTGTAGACCCAATAAGGAAGATAAAAGACAACGGTTTTACTTGCGCCTGCCGCAATAGAGTTAATCGTATATGTGGCGTTATAGGGTGCACCAGTTGGTTGGGATGTTGAAGGATCGATCATACGGGCAATGGATAAACTCGCAGGGGCATTGCCAATATTTTTGACCACAGCTTTTATGATCGACCTTCTATTAGCCCGATCCCACTGTGGTTTGTAAATTTTTGTAACGACCAAATCAGGTAGTCTTCTCGTCGGTTGTTGTTTTCTCTTAAAAGTGTAAGTCTTATGATAATCACTGCGGCTATCACCCTCTGCAAATGTTGTAAATGAATCGTAACTCCTCACACCCCCTCAGGAATATTTCCTTGAAGAGCTAGCATAATTGCTT
>CAZBDM010000158.1:0-8485 GCA_964490675.1 uncultured Oligoflexales bacterium | reverse complement strand
GGGTCATGACCTTAATTGAGACCGGGTCGTTACTCGCTTCGGCAGCATTTTTGACCAGGTTCATAACAACTTGCTTAATCAGATTGGCATCGACATCTAACGAAAAGCTATCAAGTTCGCCAGCATAGCTTATGTCATGCTTAGGGAATCTTACCTTTTCGAGCTCGATAACATGTTTAAGGGCAGGAACAATATCAGTGTGCTTGAGATCCGGAGATGGTAGTTGAGCAAAGGCAGAAAAATTGTTGACCATTCTTCTTAGGCGATCGACTTCTTCAGAAATAATGGTCTGAGCATCGCTGAGTAGCTTAGTAAAGCGTTCATCATCGCCTTTATACTGTCTTTTGAGCTGCGAAACCATCATTTGAATCGGTGTCAGAGGATTTTTAACCTCGTGGGCTAGTTTACGAGCAATCACTTGCCAAGAAGCGATTTTTTGCAAGTGTAGAGTTTTTTCGCGACTTCGTTCAACATCTTCTGCCATCACGTTAAACTGTTCTGCGATAAGTCCTAGTTCACCGGGTAAGGGATCTTTAAAGCGAAAGCTAAAGTCTTCTTCCGACCATCTTCTAAACCCGCTCATTAAAGACTCGGTGTTCTTGCGGAAGGTGTGAGCCATTAATATAAACAAGCTGATTAATATGAAAAAACTAACAAATAAGACAAGTGCGTTGGCTCTAATGAGTGTTGGACGAATCTTGTCGTTGAGGTTGACGCCTATAAGCTTGTAATCCTGCATCACGGCAAGAGCATCTTGAAAAGATTGGTAGCTTTTGCCTTTCGGGATACCGACTTGGTAGTTAAGTATGCGCAGGTGATTACGGTCCCGCCACTCGACAGGAGGCTCGAGCTGTTCTTTGACGGGAAGGGCGCTAAGTTGCTCAAAACTGACTTTTTCAAGGTCGAGTTCAAACTCTTTACTGTGTTTGATGATGATATCTTTAATAAATTGCAGACCAACAACGGTTTCTTCATTGGGGTTGAGGGCTGTCAACTCACCTTTGATTCTTTCAAGTAGTAAGGTCTGTTTGAGTCCGTAGAGGCTTTTGATGTCTGAAAGGTGATTGTTTAAGCTAGTTTCTACTGTTTTGACATGAGCCATTTTAGAAACAGCATCAATCCCCTGGACAGCGAAGAGCACGCTGACGATATAGCCCATCACGAGTATTCCAGCAGCGACAATTGCCGCCCTGAAGAGAAGAGAGCGATACCATCTTATTTTTAATCGCGGCCGCTTACGTTTTTTTTCCTGTTCTTCCGTCACAGTATCCTTTCCTAATCACTTAGCCACTTGGCTTTAAGTTTTTGGGGGGACGGGGTGGCACTGTCACGGCGATCTCTTCGTATTTGACTGTGTCATATCGTCAAGCATGTGAGTGAAGAGACCTTTCATCATTCCCGACTGTTGACTGATCAACCAATCTTTAATTTTACTGGCTTTTTCTATACTGATCTGTTCAATCTGAAGAGTGGTCTTGATCTTAGCGCGTCCACTCATGATCAATTCAATCGCATGTGTGCTGGTAATCTCGGCTGTTAAGCAGCTTTTACTGTATTCATCGAAGCTGTCGACAATGATTGCTTTTGGGTCGCTTTCAAGTCTTACGAGTTCAAACTTCTCTTCCCAAAAATCAAACTTAACCGTACATGCCATTTGAAAAAGTTCCGAAGCTTCGCTCTCCTTCGGTTCTAAAATGACTACGAGGCGGCTAAAGGTTGAGAAGCCAGATTTAAGCGTTGAGAGTTGCTTCTTATCGAGGGACTTACTGACATTGATCATGATGCGCTCAAAATTACCGTCAATTTGCCATTGGGCAACTGCATAGTTTTGTTCTTTAGCGAGGATTGCCAGAGGGCAGAGCAAGAGCAAGAGCAAAGCTAAAGCAAGCTTACAGACGTGATTGACGACGGTCTTAAAGGAAAGGAGCATCTTCACTCCTTTCGGCCACTGTTGGTTTTTTCTCAAAGAGGGTTTCCGGATTTTCTGTGACCTGTAGGGCGAACTCAGCGATAAACCCAGAACTTAAATAACGGATGCCAAAAATCGCTGCTGAGCCGTTTAGCCTGACATTTTCTGATTCATCGACGCCGCCTTTGAGGCTCACAAAGACTTGTGCTTGGTCGCCACCAAGATCCATAGAGCTTAAGGGCAGATCCAATCTTGTCGTAGCTCTTGCCGAATAAGCATCAATACCGACAGCAAGCGCATCGGCAGAAAAAGTAATACGGTTGCTATCGAAGAGTCGAAAAGTCTGGGCAAGATTAACCTCTAAAACAGAAGTGCGCGCTTCAAGAGGCTCGAGAAGAAATGACACACCGGCCAAATAACCATGATCGGGAACAAAAGAAATCAGCCTTGTTTCCCTTTGAAAGCCAATTCGTGGCCCTGCCACTCGTTCAGGGTGGCCGGGAACGCTAAATCTATCGTTATTTAAATAAAGTGCTGCTCCGTAATAATATTCACCGAGATCCTCGATGGTCTTGACCCAGTTGAGCTGCGCTTTTGAACCAAAGCCAAGGGCGTTGAGGTAGCGGTAGCTTACATCGACAGTAGATGCTTGTGCATCGATGCGGACTCCTTCTTCTTCAAACCTTGGGAGCCCGTAAGCGACTTGGCCTTGCCGAAAAATCCCTTCCGAGTCAATGTCAACCTCTACTGAGGAACGATGCAGAAGACCGAAGAAATTACGACTAATAAGACTCATGCGGTAGCCTAAAGGAGCTGTTTCTGGGTTAGCTGTTGCAGCATGTTCCTCAGATTGAGTGATGCCAGCACTCCCTCCGATAGCCCAGTCACCAAGGATATTTGGGTCATCCTCAACTTCGATGACAAGCGCTGCCCAGCCCTTTTTTGTTCCGCGATTCATAATAAGAATGACAGATTTAAAAAGACCGAGACTGAGGAGGCGTGCTCTTGTTGACATAACGAATTCATCGTTTAAGGGATCGCCCTTGTTAATGTTTAGATGGTCTCTAATCTGCTCGGCAGTGAGTCTGTGAGTGCCTTTTACAGTGATACTTTCAAGTTTATAGGCTCTTGATAGGGTTTTTTTCTCGGGCGATTTGTCTGACTCTGCATGTAGTAGGGAGGACAGACTTAAGCTTGTGAGCAGGATAAAAAAGCTAAAAAACCACAAGGACCGCATATGCAGCCTTGACCGTCCGTGGTCTATTATCATCCTCTTTACCAAGAGGGTCACTCCTCACTAGAAACAAAATTCTTACTATTCAGCCACTATGTTATCTGGCAGCTGACCGTTATGAAAAACATTTTGAACATCATCGTTGTCTTCAAGAGCATTGATCAGTCTTTCGAGCTTTGGCACGTTATCAAGGTCAACATCACTGTAGTTTTCTGGAATACGGCTTAACTCACAAAAAATCGGATCGTCAGCAATTTTATCGAGAGCATCCTTCAGTCCGTTAAACTCACTGGGTTCACAGGTGATCTCAAGCTGTCCGTCGTCTTCTTTGACGTCGTCAGCACCATTTTCAATGGCGACTTCCATGAGCTTTTCCGTGTCACTAACCTTGTCTTTGGGGTAAACGATAACCCCTCTGCTATGAAACATCCAGGCGACAGAGCCATCCGTGCCGAGATTACCTCCCGAACGGCTAAAAGCATGTCTTACTTCACTGACGGTTCGGTTGACGTTATCGGTCAAGCACTCTACAAAAACGGCGATACCTCCAGGTCCATATCCTTCGTAGGTTTTTTCTTGGTAATTAGCTCCTTCAAGCTCACCAGTTCCTTTTTTAATGGCGCGAGTGATATTGTCTTTAGGCATGTTTGCGGCGCGGGCCTTTGCTAAGGCTAGGCGCAGCCTGGGATTGCCATCGGGATCCCCTCCTCCGGCCTTAGCAGCGACTGTGATTTCGATCGCAATCTTGGTAAAGATCTTACCGCGCTTTTTATCCTGAGCACCTTTACGATGTTGAATGTTTTTCCACTTACTATGACCGGCCACGCCGTCTCCTCGTCATATCAGTAATTGAAGTGTTTGATCTGTTCTCCTTTAGCATCGATTTCAGTCATCGCTTTAATACCAAACTCGATGTGCATATCGACGTACTTATCGGAAACCTTCTTATCGCTCTCTTCTGTTTTGACACCTTCTGGCGTCATCGGCATATCGGAAACAAGCAATAAAGCACCGCGGGAGATTGCGTTATAGTGACCAACAGCAAAAACAGTCGCTGTTTCCATGTCGATAGCAATGGCTCTTAACCTTTTGAGGTCTTCTTTAAAGGCGTCATCGTGTTCCCAAACCCGCCGGTTGGTGGTGTAGACAACGCCGGTTCGGTATTCGATGTTCTCTTCTTTCATTTTATCTGAAACAAACTTGTGTAGTTTGAACGAAGGCAATGCCGGGACAAGAGGATCCAAATAATCGTCGGAAGTTCCTTCACCGCGAATAGCAGCAATCGGTAAAATAAAATGACCGAGATCAGCTGATTGTTTAAGACCGCCGCACTTACCTAAGAAGAGCACCCCCTTAGGGTCGATAGCCGTTAAAAGATCCATAATGGTTGCGGCGTTGGCAGAGCCAATACCGAAGTTGATCATGGTGAGGCCATCTTTATTAGTGGCCGTTTGCATGGGGCGATTTTTGCCTTTAATCTCGCAGCCAAATCGTTTTGCAAAACGATCGACATAGTCACCAAAATTTGTCAGTAGGATATAGTTGCCAAACTCGTTGAGTTCAGTGCCGGTATATCTGGGAAGCCAGTTTTTGACGATGGCGTCTTTCGTGCGCATAGGTCACTCCGTTTTTCTTTCCAATAACTGTTTAATATATAGATTTAAGCGATTTATGGCCAGCCATCTTATTGGGAGGAAGAGCTAGGGAAGAGGCAAAAGGCTTGTTTAAAAAGCAGGCAGAGACAGACTTTGCCGTCTTTTAAGGGGCTACGGACCAGCCATTGAGACCCTCTGTAAGGTAAATTGGGCTTGGATTCCAGGTGTATGTCCGGTGATCGGTGACGTTAAAGGCGATCCCAACACCATTAGGACCTGCATTTGCACCCCATGCCTGTAGTAAGTCGAAGGGAATGTAAAATTTAACTTCCTTACAAACAGTGACCCCTTGAGGCGGAGTACAGTTTCTCAAGTAATCTCGTCCTAAGAGAAGGTATTTACCAAAGCGGGCGCTATTTGGATCATTATCTGTCCGCATATCACCGGCAAAAAAGTTAGCGGTGGGGTTGAGAGTTGTCGTTGAAAAGTCATCTCCGAAGTCTTCAAGGTTCCCTTCGTTTACGGGGAATTTGCCCGCTAAAGTAACACATAGACCAGCCTTTGCGGTATCAGCAATGGCTGCGTTGACAGGCAGAAGAGACTTATCACAACGATAAACTCCCGACACGCTGTCTAGTTCCGGTGGAGGATTGACTAAGAAAGGTTTATTGGGAGCGATGCTGTAATTTTGAAAATTGACGGAAATAAGATTCTTCGAACGCCAATCGGTTGTGAATTGAACGCCAGCGCCTGTGTAAGGTACCGTCGTGAACCAATATTTACTGCCATCGTTATTGGTCACAATGACCGAGACTAGATTATTGAAAATGACGTTAAGGCCATCAAGTCTGATGGTAATGGATACTGGTGAAGTGATGATGTTTGAGAATGTTGGTGTACCCATAATGAGAGCCTGACTGTTGTCTGAATCATACTGGATATCTACGAGGCCAAATCCTAAGATGCTTTCGCTTGATTTGGTGGCTCCATCGCTGAGTCTTACTGTCTCAGATATGTTTGGATCGTTATCGAGAGTGATAGTCACCCAAATATTATCAAAAACACTTTTAAGGACTTTGAAGTCTAATGTTGAAGTGGAGCTCTGTGCAACCGTTTCACCGCTATTATCATTGGTTGCTAACCATTCCCGCGAAGCGCCTTGGCTGGTTGAACATGAGATCTCGTATTGGCTTTCGTCTGTCTTGTCGTCCTCAATAGAGCAGGTAAGGTATCTCCCGTTGACCCAGACAGGCTCTGAAACACCACCTTCATCGAGCTTTGCATCACTATTCGTAGGTTTTTGATCAGAGGAAGAATGAGTTTCGATATCAGATTGTTCGCTCGTGTTAGTTTCGGTTTTAGAAGGTGGCTGAGATTGAGACGCCTTGCTGGAAACCATTAAATTGTCGTTCGAGCAACCTAATGTTAAAGAAAACAAGAAGGTCATGACAATGAGAAGAAAATACTGTGTGAAATATACCAGCCGATTCATGTTTACCCCGATTAGTCATTAATTTATCGACATATCGAATCGACGAGTTGAAGAGTCCTGGTAAAATCAGCTAAAACAATGGGTTACTGAATTATTTGGTGATTTTCATGATTATCCTTTGTATATACAGTCTGTTCTTTTCGAACTCCATTTTCAAACCATAAAAGGATTCTCAGATGGCAATCGTTTCGGGTTTTTTGACGGCTTTAGTGGCTGTTTTACACATAGGTTTTTTTGTTCTCGAGTATTTCACAATTAAGACGCCGGCTGGTGCCAAGATCTTTAAAGTGTCAGAAGCTCATCTTCAATATATTCTGATCTGGGCGCAGAACCAGGCCGTGTATAACCTGATGCTTGCATTCGGGCTTTTTTGGACACTTGTCTCAAAAAATGATGCGCAGTCGATGCCGGTTAGAATTTTTATTTTGATTTTTATTATCGTCGTAGGTCTCTATGGAGGCTGGACGGTGGGTAAAAATGTTTATTTCATGCAAGCTTTACCGGCATTTTTGGCGTTGTTTGCAACACTCGTTTTAATGGCACAACCACGTATTAATGACATAACCACCTCTTTTGAGCACCCGCCTCAGTTTGTCTCTCTTGCCCAAAAAGAACCGTCACGGTCGTTTGAGTACCCGAAGGGCTTTGCTGCGCTACAACAACAGTATTATCCGGCTGTCGCGCCTCTTGTCGTCGATCGATCAGTGACTCAGGTTTTTGACGAGTTAGAAAAGATAATTAAGGCAATGGAGACCTGTGAGGTCGTCGCAGTCGACAAACAAGCTTTGCGTGTTGAAGCGACCTGCACCAGTCAATTCTTTCGGTTTAAAGATGACTTTGTCATTCAATTGAAACCTGTAAAAGAAACATTGACCGAGATTAATATGCGGTCAAAGTCAAGATCTGGTCAGTCGGATTTTGCCGTTAATGCTAAGCGTATCAAAGAGGTTTTAGCCACTATTAATGCGGTAGGCCGTTGATTCTTGAGTGTTTCTTCAGCTTGTCAGCTTAGATGCTTGCAAGCATGATAGGGTCTTTTGGGCGAGCTTATCGCTAGCAAGATCTTCCGAATCAATCACTTGATCTGGATTGATAAGCTTTGTGATAATATCACTTTCAGCGGAAAAAGATGTCCTGACCAAGACTTCTGCTTGGGTTTTGGTTTCCAAGACTGCTCGCAGAACTGCTTGAGTCGATTCAAGACCTGGGACACAAATAACGATAACTTTCGCACGCATGATACCGTTGTGAATAAGGGTCTCTATTTCTGCTCCATCACCAAACACGATGGGTTCTCCCTGCGCCGAAGAAGCTTTCACTTGGCTATAGTTGTGTTCAATAACGCGATACTTGTGCTTATATTCTTTGAGTAATGCTGCGATCGCTTTTCCGGCGATACCAAAGCCAATGATGACCACCTCAGCGTCGACTCCTGCTGGTTGTTTTTCATCGCCGATGCGTTTTTTCAATTTCAAGATAGTCTTTGGTGCATGAATAAAAGCAAAGGGCGTTAAAATCATTGAAAGAACTGTTATTGACAGGAAATATTGAAAGTCCTCATTTGAAATAAGTTTCTCCTTGATGCCCATTTCGGCAAGTACGAAAGAAAACTCACCGACCTGGAAAACCATTGCTCCGGTGACTAAAGCACTGCGCAATGGAACTTTAGCAATCAATGCTGAAATACTGGCGATAAAAAACTTACCGTAAAGAACTGCAACAGCAAGTCCAATGACTGTTAGTGAATTTGACATGACGAACTTTAAATCAAGCAGCATACCAATAGAGCAAAAAAACAGTGCTAAAAATGTGTCTCTCAATAAGACAATGTCTGCTGTTGCCTTCTTACCAAAGGGGGACTCTGAAATGAGCAAACCTGATAGAAAGGCTCCAAAAGCAAGAGACAGATTGAGACTTTCAAAAGCCAGTGCGAAGGCGAGACAAAGCAAAATGATCGCGAAAAAGAAAAGCTCGCGAGACTTCGATTTCGCTGCTGCTTCGAGAAACCGCGGAACGATAAACTTTGCACTGATAATAATGGCTATAACGACAAAGAGAAATTTCAGCAGCCAATTCCATATTTCAACATTTGAAGTATCCCCAACGACAGTATGAGAGCTGACGAGAAGTGGAACAGCAAGAGTCATGGGGATAACGACGATATCTTGTGAAAGGAGAATGCCAGTGACTGCTTTTCCGTGCGTCGATCGGTTTTCTCTCGCGTCGACAAGAAGTTTCATTACAATTGCTGTAGA
>CAZBDM010000157.1:7243-8519 GCA_964490675.1 uncultured Oligoflexales bacterium | reverse complement strand
CTGCTGCCGACCTCAAAACAAGAATTCAACGCCAGCGATCATGCAACGATTGAATTCTCGACCAAAAAGGGCTACATCACTGAAGCAAGCTACGTTTCATCAGAAAACGGTAAAGTCGGACACGATCTTAGGTTAAAGACGACCAACGGCAAGCTCTATCAAGTCGAAGGAGAGTTTCAAGGAAAACCTATGAACGCCAAGATCAACACTTCACGCGGTCTGTTTGGCAGTTATATCCAGCGTAAGTTTATTAAAAATACTTTTATCGTTAAGAAGAATCAGAAAAACTTAAGAGTAACCGGTTATCTTCCGACTCTAAGCCCAAACAAACCTTTCACGTTTAACTATGCTCTCAAATCTCCAAACGGACCCATCGTCACGCTTGACTTAGGAGCTATCAAAGCCGATCACACCCTCGACAAACAGGGCCGCACAAAGCTCATAACCATCCAAATAGCCCATGCAACAATGGCTATGAAACGGAGTTACCGTCGTGGCAATTATTAAAACTATCCTGATGTTACTTTTGATTGGTTTTAACTTCTTCGCTAAAGCTGATACAGATTGGCAAAACCTTATCCTATATAGAGTCCCGGTAAGCTCTACAAAAAAAGATTTTAAGCATATCAAAATCACTAGTACGCGCGCACAACAGACCCTCGGGGACATCCCAAAAGCCTACCAAGCAAAACTTAAGGGTGGACTGATTGTGCTTCCCTTTCAGACCTCTTATCACCCCGTTTCACAAGCGACGCTAGACAGTGATCGCCAGTCAAGTTTTGTCGTGGATTACTCAGAGGAAGTTTTCAATACGCTCAGGAAAAAAATCATCAAGAAACACGGCAGCTCTCCATCTTTCAGCGATTTAGAGAGCTACGTCTATCAGCACATTAAACATAAAAAGATGGAAAAAGGATTTGATTTAGCCAGCTCGGTTGCGCAAGACCAAACCGGTGACTGCACAGAACATTCAGTCTTACTGACTGCAATCGGTCGCATGTTTAATTATCCAACGAGAGTCATTATAGGCATTGTTGTCGTCAAAGAAAAAAATGGCCCGCAAGTATTTGGTCACGCTTGGAATGAATTTTTTAGGGATGAATCTTGGCACCGTGCCGATGCGACGAGGGTTGACCAGCAAGCAAAAGGTAAAATTATGTATCTTCCCCTATCCTACCTTAAAGACGAATCGCCGAGTTACCGCATGGCTTTATTGAATAATGCAAGAATGTTCATTAAAGATATCTCAACTCATTAAGCGTTCTTATGTAAAGGG
>CAZBDM010000157.1:4873-7233 GCA_964490675.1 uncultured Oligoflexales bacterium | reverse complement strand
GTAAAGGGGTAGGGTCGCTATGAATGATACAGAAGAGAAGTGGAAGAAGGGAGCTGGAATCCCAGATGGCATGACTAAAGATGAGTTTTTTTAAGACTTTTAAGGACGACTTCGAACTTCTCCTCGAAGAGATATTCTCTAAATGTCAGGCTTTTTAAAAGAAGAAGTTGAATAGAAAATTCGGGGCATTCTGCAGTCGACTAAGAATAGACAAGAAAACGGAGTGATCTTTCGCTATAAAATATATGCACGAAAGCTCCGATAGGAGTATGATAAGGGCTGAACAAAAAACAAACAGAGGTACACCTATGGCCTATAAAATAACCGAAGATTGTAATAACTGCACAGCTTGCGAACCCGAATGCCCCAATAACGCCATCTCGATGGGATCCGAAATTTACGAGATTGATCCGAACCTCTGCACCGAATGTGTTGGGTTTTTTGGTGAGCCCCAATGTGCAGCTGTCTGCCCGATCGAAGTCTGTATTGTCGATCCGGACCAGGTAGAAGACGAATCCACTCTTCTTGAGCGCGCCAAAAAGATTCACCCAGAAAAAAGCCTGGGGCCTGATTCACCGTCACATTTTAAAAAATAGCTAAAGAGGGCGGAGCACAACTTTTGCAAACAACTAATTCACAAGTCAAAAGACATAGCCGTTCATCTGTTGTCATTGGATTTGCTGGAGACTCAGGCGATGGTATTCAGCTGATGGGAGACCTATTCTCAAAAGTCTGTGCTAATCGTGGTCTGCACGTTATGACTCATTCCGACTTTCCGGCTGAAATTCGTGCACCGAGAGGAACCTTGGGAGGCGTTTCTGGCTTCCACTTGAAGGTTTCCTCTGAAAAGGTCACAACTCCAGGAAGGTTCTACCATTATCTTTTTGCCTTCGGTCCAGCGGCTTTAAAGGTCGCTTCCGAGGCCACCGAAAAAAAAGCTCCGATCATCGTTGATCGCCAGCAGTTCGATCTTGGAAATTATCAGAAAGCAAAACTCGATGTTGAAGATGAAAGCCAAGACCCCTTCTCTGGGCTACCCCTAATCAAAATCGACGTCACAGACCTAACGCGAGACGCACTCAAGGACAGTCCACTAGGCCGCAAAGAGCGCGATCGTAGCCGCAATATTTTTTCTTTAGGGCTGTTGTGTTGGGTATTTGGTCTTGAAAAACAAGCCTTTATCGATTTGATTCATCATAAGTTTGGTCAGAAAAAAAATATCGCTGAAGCCAATGTTCTTGCTTTTACCAAGGGCTACGAATATGCACAAAGCAACTCCGCTCTCAAAGATCTATACTCATTACCAGTCAGTGAAGAACATCGCGGAGTAGGCCACGGCTGCATCGATGGCAACAAAGCGGTAGTCGCCGGCCTTCTGGCAGCAAGCAAAAAATCAAAACGCAAACTGTTCTTCGGAGGCTACCCCATTACACCAGCGTCGAGTATCCTTCAAGAGCTCACCAAATGCCGCAGGTTTGGCGTTATGACTTTTCAGGGAGAAGACGAAATCGCCGCGGTCGGAGCAGCGATTGGTGCTTCTTATTCGGGAGCCCTCGCCGCAACAGCAACCTCTGGACCAGGTTTTGTCTTAAAGCAGGAATTTATAAACTTTGCTGTTATGGCAGAACTTCCTCTGGTGGTCATCGATGTTCAGCGTGCTGGCCCCTCGACTGGCATGCCGACAAAAACAGAGCAATCCGACCTCCTTCTTGCTATGAGTGGTCGCAATGGCGATTCACCGCTTGTTGTCATGGCGGCAGCGACCCCTGGGGACTGCTTTCATGTCACTTACGAAGCAGCGCGTATCGCAATGAAATACATGACGCCTGTGATTATTCTTTCAGATAATTATTTGTCGCAAAATGCCGAATCCTGGAGCCTTCCGAAACTCGAGGATTTACATGATATCTCAGCCTCTCACGCGCCTCTCGCCACCGGTGAAGATTATCATCCTTATGTCAGAAACGCTGAAACGCTCGCACGAGACTGGGTGGAACCTGGAACGATTGGTCTTGAACATCGTATCGGTGGCCTTGAGAAGACTGAAGAATTCGGTAGTGTTAGTTATGACCCTGAAAATCACCAACGTATGACCGATTTAAGACGCGCCAAAATTGCGGGCATCGCCAAGGAACTGCCGGAAACGAAAGTTCTCGGCGACCAATCGAGTGACGTCCTTGTTATAAGCTGGGGAAGTACTTTTGGAGCGATGATGGAAGCCGCAGAGGAGCTCAAAGGTAGTTTTGAAAGCTTCGCCCTTGTCCATCTCACCTTTATCAATCCTTTACCGGCAGATTTAAACGATATCGTTGCAAAGTACCGTTTGATTGTCGTCCCTGAAAACAACCAGGGACAGTTAG
>CAZBDM010000157.1:0-4863 GCA_964490675.1 uncultured Oligoflexales bacterium | reverse complement strand
TCAAAAGGTTCAAGGACAAGCCTTTAACGTCGATGAAATTAAGCACTACATGAAAAAAGTATATGAGCAACTTAATGGATAAGAGATATCTATGACCCTCGATAGAAAAGATTTTGTCAGCTCTACAGAAGTAAAATGGTGCCCAGGCTGTGGAAACTACGGTGTTTTAAAATCGTTAACCACTGTCTTTGCAGAAATCGGACTCCCTAAAGAACAATACCTGATCGTCTCAGGTATTGGCTGTTCTTCACGACTCCCCTACTACGCTGACACTTATGGGGTGCACTCGATCCACGGACGCGCACCGACTTTTGCAATGGGCGCTAAGATGACTCACCCTGAGCTTTGTGTTTGGGTAATCAGTGGTGACGGAGATTCTTTGTCGATTGGTACAAATCATTTTGTTCACCTAGCAAGACGTAACCCCGATATTAATTTCCTTCTTTTTAATAATATGATCTACGGCCTTACCAAAGGCCAAGCGTCTCCGACCTCGCCCATGGGCCTGCGAACCAAATCGACTCCCGAGGGACAAGAAGATCTTCCGCTCAATGCGCTCAAGCTTGCTCATGCCGCAGGAGCATCTTTTATTGCGCGAGCAACCGACACCAACCCGGCATTGCTCAAAGACATCATGCACAAAGCCGTTGCCCACAAAGGCACCTCTATTATCGAAGTCATGGTCAACTGCATTATCTTTAACGATGGCGCATTCCAAAATCTTTCGCAAAAGAGCACCCGTGACGACACGACCGTCATTCTCGAAGAAGGTAAGCCACTGATCTTTGGAAAAGAAAAGAATAAACTCATCACGCTTGACGGTTTAAGTCCAAAGGTAGAGGAATTCGGCGATGCTGCGGAAATTTCTGATAAAGCCCCGATTCATAAACTCGGCGATGGTAACGAGCTCTACGTTAACATGCTCACCAATCTTTTATATCCAGATCACCCTGTTCCTTTGGGAGTCCTTCATCAAGTCGAAAGACCTGTTTACGAAGACGTCCACAGCAGCAACTTAAAAGACATTGACGACTGGGACTATCAAGAGGTTGAAGACTTTATCTTAAAATAGTGCTAGGTTTCTTCCTTTACGATACTTAGGTTTAGAAACACGGGAGACTCGATGTTAGATCGCGCCAAGCGTTGCACTCACTGTGGTGACTTGGTACCCCCTGCCCGCCTCAACACAGACGATAATGAAAATCAATTTTGCTGTACGGGGTGCGAAACCGTCTATGAGATTCTTAGTGGTAAAGACCTCTCTGATTACTATTCGTTAAAAAAACGCTTCGATGAAAGAGCTGGCAATAAACCCGCCGATAGTATTGAAAGTTTTGACTATCTCGATGACCCTAACTTCCAAAAGGAACAAAACATCGACCCCGAAAAGGGTCTGGTGTTCTTTTTAGAAGGGGTCCATTGTGTCGCATGTTTGTGGCTTGTCGAAAAGCTCCCGCAGCTCGTCTCCGATGTCACCGACGCTAAAGTCAATATGGCCGCCGGAACGGTGGACGTTAAGCTCCACCCAGGGGGAAGCTTTGCCAAAGCAGCAGAGATGCTCGCAACCATTGGCTACCCTCCCCACCCTCTCTACCACGAATCAGACTATCACAAACTCTTTAGCAGGGAAAACCGTAACTGGTTGATTAGACTGGGTGTTTCTGGCGCTCTGACGGGTAACATCATGCTGCTGGCGGTCTCGATTTACGCTGGTGCCGAAGGTTTTTGGAAGGAGAAGTTTCACCTTCTCTCGCTATTTCTTTCTCTTCCCATTCTTAGTTACGGAGCTTGGCCGTTTTTTCGCTCAGCCCTCGGAGCTCTTAAAGTTAAAAAGATTTCGATTGATGTTCCGATCGCCTTAGCAATCATTCTTGGCAGTAGCGCCAGTCTTTACAGTCTCTTTACGGGTTCAGATCATATCTATTTTGATTCTCTTTCTGCACTGGTCTTTCTGCTCCTATCAAGCCGCTATCTTTTGAGACGTATTCATGAAAGAGCCTTAAGCTCGCAGCGCTTTATCAATGTCTTGACGCCGCGAAGTGCCAAACGCTTTAATCCTGAAACTTTTGCAGTGGAGGTGGTTGCGACATCGTCATTATCTGTCGGCGATACGATTGTCGTCGATCCAGGAGAGGTGTGTCCCACCGATGGCTATCTTTTGAACGAAAAAGCGCTCGTTGATGCCTCACTTTTTAGCGGTGAATCTGAACCGATCGAAAAGCTACGTAATGACGAAATATTCGGCGGCTATCGCAATATTGGCGGCATGATGCGTCTCAAAATTTCCTCAGCATCAGTAGAATCTCGACTCGGGAAGATCATCTCAGAAATCAATCGCCCTTCTAAGGACGAACCTCTCGCTTCAACGATCGCTGACAAGGCGGCTGGCTATTTTGTAGCAATCACCCTCCTGGTTGCATCCGGCATCCTCGCCTACTTCTCCTCATCTGATTTCACTGAAGGCTTCGAAAGAGCTCTCGCCTTTATCATTATCGTTTGCCCCTGCGCTCTCGCACTAGCCGTTCCTCTCAGCTATGCGCTGTTTATGGGCAAGGCTTTACGGGAGGGTATCGTTTTCAAGTCCTCTAGGATTTTAGAGAAGTTAACCGAAGTTAAATCTATCTTTTTCGATAAGACAGGCACCCTCACGACCGGCGAAATGACCATCACCAACTTCTGGCTGGCTCCTGGAGAGAAGAGAACAGAAATAGAACGCATCCTCTATCTCCTCGAGAAGGACAGCAAACACCCCATCGCAAAGGCGATCAGTAAAGAAATCTTAAATCGCAATCCTCAGCTTAAGTCTCTGGAAGGCTCTCAAGTGAATGACTTCGTAGAAGTCGTAGGAGTCGGTCCGCAGGCAGAAATTGATGGCAAGCGATTTGCTATCAGATCGGCAACAGTGACAGATAAGAAGCAAAGGGAGCCTTCTCATCGCATCACTGGTGCTGTTTGTTTAGTAAGTGACGATCGCATTCTTGCGAAAGTGACCTTTGAAGACAAGCTGATTAAAGAAGCAGCGCCTACAGTAAATTCCCTATCGACAAAGGGTTTCACTGTAAAGGTTCTTTCTGGAGACCGGAAAGAAAATGTTGAACGGCTGATCACCAACTTAGGTTTAAAAAATATTGAACCATTTGCGGAAAAATCTCCTGAAGAAAAACGTAGCATTATTGCCGCAGATCAAAGGGCTGCCATGGTGGGAGATGGCGCAAACGATGCATTATCACTCAGGGAGGCCTACGTGGGAATTGCAGTACACGGAAGCTTAGAAGTGAGTTTTGATGCTGCTGATGTGATTTTTACAAATCAGGGCTTAAAAAAAATTGAAACAATCTTTATCATTGCAGACAGATGTAAAAAAGTTGTCAATCGAAATTTACTGATTTCACTTTTATACAATTCCATCGGAGGAGTGATGGCGATCTTAGGGTTTATCGATCCCTTGGCTGCTGCTGTGCTGATGCCTTTGAGTTCAGTGACAGTCCTTCTCTCAACTCTAGTGGGCGCTGAAAGAAAAGCAACGACGTAAGGAAGCCGATGGATATTATTTTTATACTGATTCCGTTTTCTTTGATGCTGGTGGGGTTTTTTATCGCTGCCTTTATTTGGGCAACCAAGTCGGGACAACACGATGATCTCGAAACCCCCGCTCACCGCATGCTTTTAGATGATGAAGAAATTGGATCGATGTCTAAAAAGGATGGGCATCGACCAGTTAAAAGTTAATTAACCTATTGGAGAGGATGAGGAATGGTAGATAAAGCCGCAATTCCGCTGCAAGATTCAGAATCCTATGAATCTTTCAGCTACGATGACCAGATCGTACGTTGGTTTACGATCGCCACACTGGTATGGGGGGCCGTGGCGTTTCTTTTGGGGGTCATAATTGCCTTCCAGCTTGCAAATTATAAGCTCAATCTAGGCCTACCCTGGGTGACCTTTGGAAGACTTCGTCCCCTTCATACCAATGCTGCCATCTTTGCTTTTGCCGGTAACGCGATATTCGCCGGTATCTACCACTCAACTCAGCGTCTTTTAAAAACCCGCATGGCTTCTGACTGGATGTCCCGGTTTCACTTTTGGGGCTGGCAGCTCATTATCGTTTCTGCCGCCATTACCCTTCCCCTTGGTATCACAACAAGTAAGGAATATGCCGAACTAGAGTGGCCGATCGATATTGCCATCGCTGTTGTTTGGGTGATGTTTGGCATCAACTTCTTTTGGACTTTAGCCAAACGCCGTGAACGTCACATGTACGTTGCGCTTTGGTTTTATATTGCGACGATCGTGACGGTTGCTGTTCTGCACGTGATCAACTCAATTTCTATACCGGTCGACTTTCTTAAAAGCTACCCCGTCTACTCCGGTGCTCAAGACGCCATGGTACAGTGGTGGTACGGTCACAACGCCGTTGCCTTCTTCCTGACAACACCTTTTCTCGGCCTCATGTACTATTACATTCCAAAAGCAGTCAACCGACCCGTTTATAGCTACAAGCTATCGATTATTCACTTTTGGGCATTGATTTTTATTTACATCTGGGCAGGCCCCCACCACCTTCTTTACACAGCTCTGCCGGAATGGCTGCAAACCCTCGGTATGGTCTTTAGTGTTATGCTCTGGGCACCCAGCTGGGGTGGTATGATCAACGGTCTTCTCACTGTCAGAGGAGCTTGGGACAAGTTAAGAACCGATCCGGTCGTTAAGTTCTTTGTTCTTGCCGTCACCTTTTACGGAATGTCGACCTTTGAAGGTCCGCTGCTTTCCATCAAACCGGTGAGTGCCCTTGGTCACTATACCGATTGGATTATTGGCCACGTCCATAGTGGAGCTCTTGGTTGGAATGGTTTCTTAACCTTT
>CAZBDM010000156.1:2320-8539 GCA_964490675.1 uncultured Oligoflexales bacterium | reverse complement strand
CTCTCTCACCCGGTTGCCAGTGCTCGTGAAAGCCTTCATCCCATTTAATCTTTGGATCCAAGCCTAACCCATCGATACTGCAAATCGATTGAAAGTTGTCAGGAAGTGGCGGTAGCTTTTTAAGGTTGTTCAAGGCAACTTGCGGTTTAACTTTAAGCGATGCCCGCCAGTAGGGAGAGTAGACTTTATAAGGAGTTTTATCTTTTTTTAACACCTGCCAAGGCTCGTGAAGGAGGTTTCCCGGAAAACTTTCCACTTCAATATTCATATCTTTCAGCTGGCTTTTAATCTTTTTATCAACTTCAATCAACTCTGGTTCGTAGCGCCTTTTCCAAAACACTGCCTCTGAATCATAGTGGTCGACAAGCTCGCTCAAGATATTGAGAGGATCGCCTTTTGCGACAAGAAGCTCACTGCCTCGTTCTTTTAAATCTTCATTTAGAGCGAGAAGACTTCGGTGCAACCACCACTTGCTCGCCCCTCCTAGAGGCCAGGGCTTCTGGTCTTCTAAAATAAATACTGGGATAAGATGCTGATATTCACAGGCTTTAAAAAGCGCTGCGTGATCATTTATGCGGAGATCTTGCCGGAACCAAAGGATTGCCGATTTCTGAGCCATACTGTCTCCTTAAACGTAACCAGATCAAAATCATAAAAAGGTTGCTAATCATAGCGACTTCCAGAAGAATAATCGAGCCGCAATTAAAAGATGAATTGAGAGCGAGAAGACCCTTGAATTACTGCCAAATTGATCGAAAAGACTCTATAGAAACCTGGACAATCAATCGCCCAGAAAGAAGTAATGCCATCGGCACAAGCCTCGCATTAGAACTAAAACAACATCTGGATAGATTAAAAAGAGATCTAGACATGTGGATTAATGGAGATCACACACTTGAGCCTTGCGTGAAGATCCTGGTCTTAAAAACAAATCCGCAGCCTTCGTCAGATCCGATTTGGATGGCAGGAGGTGATTTAAAAGAGTTGGCTCAAATCAAGGATAAAAGCGAAGCACGAAGATATGCTCAAACGATGATTGATGTCTGTTGTGGATTTGAAGACTTAGCTATCCCGGTGTTTGCTGTCATCGATGGCCGCACCATTGGCGGGGGAGTTGAGTTTGCCTTGGCAGCTGACCTTCGTATTGCTACCGATCGATCAAGCTTTGAATTTAAACAACTTAAAGTCGGCTTAGCTACTGGCTATGGAGGGGCCAGTCGAATTGTCTCTCTTTTGGGTTTAAGCCGCGCTAAAGGACTTCTCTTTGGCAGTGAAACAATCACAGCCGAAGAGGCTTTCAGACTTGGTATCGTCCATAAACTATGCAAGAAAAACGATCTCGAAATAATGCTGACTCAGTATCTGTCTCACTTTAAAGGTCTCTCTAGCTTGTCTCTTTATCATCAGAAAAGGATGCTGCATCTACAAAGGGAAAAGAGCTTTTCAGAATGTCAAAAGGAAGAGTTAAATCTCTTTGAAAAACTCTGGCGTAATCCTCATCATGAAGCCTTTCTTAAATCTTTTTTAGAGAGAAAAAAATGACCGCTTATAGCGTCACCATCAATAAGGGCATCTATGATGCACAAGACCCTGAAGCTAAACTTAAGATCTTTTGCGGCATAAGTGACGAAACCTTAAAAGCTGTTGATTCCTCACAGGCTTTCCTAACCATTCTTTGGCCTGATAAAAATCCTCGTATCATCTTTCAACATAAGGACAAGCGACATGAAATGACGGTCCAGCATGATGACAACTGTTTGATGCTATCACTCAATAACATCGCTACTTATGTTAACTGCCATGAACTCACTTCTTATGAAATCAAAGTGACTAAAGAGATTTGGCAGCAAGGCTACAAAAATTTATCTCGCCTATCGCGTGGGAAAAAACAGCTTTTACTTCCTATTTGTGGCTTTGAACATGATCAGTATTTTGATGGTTGGCTTTGTCACTGTGACGAAAATGCAAATTTCCTGTCGGCAGTACCACCTGGGACGTATTTTAGTTTTGGCTTCACTCTTCCCTCTGCAAGTACAGCGAAATCCAAAAGTGAGCTCTTCGAACAAATGCCACCGTTCAGTGAAATTGCAAGGCAGTGCATCAAACAAGCACTTAGAGAGAAACTCTCTCGACACCCCAAACACTATCATATCGAAGGCTTTGATCTTGAAGAAGCTGTTCTTCTCAATCTGATCAGGCAGTCCTTTCCGGATAAAGCTTTGCAGGTTTCAGCTTCGACTTCCTACAAAGACTGGAACAAACCCTGGAAGCATCTGCGCACGGCTTTGGGATTGGAGGTCGTTGAAGACCCTCATTCACCAGTAAAACTAATAACCCTCAAGCCTCTTCTGTCAGGCGTTAGCCTCGATCAATTAGTCACTGAAATCAATCGTTACAGCGAAATCCTTGCGCCTTTTTTGTCAAAAAAATAAAGAATGTTAAGAGCTACCCCAAAAAAATATAGAGAACAGAGAAACTGTCAACACTCCTTACATTTGTTGACCTTTACTCTAAAATAAAGCGTCAAGTCGCTTGACAGAACTCAAAAATACTGCTGATTTTACTGCAAAAATATCTGTCATCAATTTTGCAGTACAAAAACTAACCGTTTGGGAGCAACTCCCAATCACAGGATCGCGAAATTGAGGTACACATCAAATGAAACATTCTCCCTTACATCATCTTCTTATAATTTCTTCGTTTTCATTGACTGCAGTCGGTTGCAATCTTGCGACGACGTCGCAAGATTCGGGGCTGTCAGAAGCGCCTCCGACTTCCACTTGCTATTACGAAGCAGAACGTGTTTTTGGCCTGGAGCGAAAAAGCAGCCATGATCTTAGAAAGCGTGGCTTTTTCAATAGTGGCTTTGATCAGCCAAAACTTTGGAAGTTTGAGAATAGTTATCTCTATGGCTACTACGACGATCCCTCAGATAAAAGTCAAGAAGGCCTAGAGCCAGTCATCGAAGCGATCGACTTAAACGGTGAAACTCTCTGGTCGGCTCGCTTTGAGGCTGAAGAGCACGGCCATTTCTTTGGTCTCTTCCCGATTGCACTCAATTACAGAAATGGCCAAATCTTTAGCCTGTCTCATAAAGGACAGCTTTCAACCTTTGATCCCGCTAGCGGTCAGCAAACGCCTCTTCTTACTATTGAAAGGCTTCAGGACCGTGAGCTAAAAGTACTATTTCCAGGTGACGGAGAAGATTTATTTTACGGCATCGAAAATGTCGGTTGGGGCACGGAAAACCTCGAGCTTGTCACAGTCAAAGACAGCGGTGGATCGTATCGTCATGAGACAACCAAGCTACCACCTCTTTTGCATTTCGACATTGAAGCAACCTCAAAAGGCCCGATGTTTCACGCTCAAACGGCCTCAGGCAACGACGCTTCAGCCGCACAGGGCTTTGGTAACTTTACACAGGTCATCAATTGCCCTCAGGGTAATCAGCATACTGACGAAACCTTTTTCGAAATAATCCAAGACAATACTCGTCAGGGTTACAAGGTTAATGCGAACGGTTCTATCGAAAAGTTTGATATGATCAACTGCCAGGTCGATGAGACAATCTTTAACTCTGGCCTCAGCGGTAAAGTTGATTTGTCACAGGTCCTTATTGACGGCAATATCATTGCTTTCATGCAGACCATTGATCAATCAACGCAACAAGCACAGCTTATTATTTTTGATTTTTCATCAGAAGAAAAGAGCATCTTTTCTATCTATGACATCAGAGATGCTTCTTTCGATATAAATGCCCAAAGTAAGAGATTTGCCATTACTTATAAAACAAGGAAAAGTCTGGATATTTACGCGTTTGATGGCCGTATGATTGCCAGCCGCAGAACTTCTGACGAGCACCTTTACTTTGAAAGACCGCAGTTTTTAAATGGAGATCATCTTATCGTTAGTCTTGAAGACTACACTCCCGTTGATCAACTGCAAGATAGAGAAACGTTAATGGCAATCGACGAGAGAAACGGCAGCAAGTTCTACGTACCGGCCAGTCGGTCTCGTAATGCCTATAAAATCTCATCACAGCCGATTGATGCCGATACCGAAACCATCAACGGGATCTGTAAAATCACACACTGAAGCATCATTCGTCGATCGGGAAAAACACCTCATTCGGCATTGTCACTTCGAATCGGCCTTCTCATTGACCATAAGTAAACTGCGTCGGCCGATCTCGTGACGCCTTGCACTTAGATGTTTTTCTCAATCTCCTTTAAGAAAGGCATACGGCGTTTTACACTACAAAAGGAACTCTTTGACGTTGACGTAAACTAGACGTTAAACTTAAATTCCATTACATCGCCATCTTTGACGATATACTCTTTCCCTTCCATGCGGATAAGCCCCTGTTCTTTAAGCTTCGGCTTGCTACCTGCCTTTTCCAGGTCAGAGATCTCATAAACGTCTGCACAGATGAAACCACGTTGAAAGTCAGAGTGAATCACACCAGCTGCTTGGGGAGCTTTCGCACCATTAGGGATTGTCCATGCACGTACTTCCTTTTCGCCAGCCGTGAAGTAGGTACTGAGGCCGAGGATTTCATAACCCTTTCGGATCAATCGATTAAGACCTGGTTCCTTGAGACCAAGACCTTCAAGCATTTCCTTTTTCTCATCTCCTTCAAGAGTAGAGAGTTCTTCTTCAATCTTGCCGCAGATAATCACTGTTGCTGCGTTCTCTTGAGCTGCGCGCTCTTTCACGAGCTTGGTGTACTCGTTATCCTCTTCGCCACTAGCCAGATCTTCATCGACGTTGCACACGTAGACAACTTTCTTGGCTGTAATAAGGTGCATATCTCGCCAGGCATTAGCGACTTCTGCCACATCGCCAACATATTCATCGACATTAAAAAGGCGCGCCGGCTTTAAAGCCTGCAAATGCTCGAGCAAGGCTTCCACCATCTTAATTATGAGTGGCACGTCTTTACGTCCTGTTTTGACGAGTTTCTGATAACGCTTGAGAGTGTTTTCGACGGTCTCGTTATCGGCAAAGATCAACTCCGTTTCGATGGTCTCAATATCTCGAATGGGTTCAACGTTGCCATCGACATGGGTAATATCCTCAGAATCAAAGCAACGCACAACATGGGCGATAGCATCTGTTTGTCTGATATGACCTAGGAACTGGTTGCCGAGGCCTTCCCCCTTAGACGCTCCTCTGACCAGGCCAGCAATGTCAACAAATTCCATCGAAGCATGTAGTATTTTTTGCGGCGTGATGATTTTTGCCAGACGGTCGATGCGTTCGTCGGGAACATCGACAATTCCGACGTTTGGATCAATCGTACAGAAAGGATAATTTTCGGAGGCTGCGCCAGCTTCCGTCAAAGCGTTAAAAATAGTCGATTTACCGACATTCGGTAAACCAACAATACCGCATTTAAAACCCATGAATTAACTCCGCATGTTTACGTATTGTAGGGGCAGACCGAGATCTGATTGCTTGAGGGTGGCAATGACCTCTTGAAGATCATCAATTTTTTTACCGCTTACTCGTACTTGATCGTCCTGGATCTGAGCGTTGACTTTCAACTTTGTTTCCTTGATTTTTTTGGTGACTTTTTTAGCGTCTTCTTTGTTGAGGCCAGAGATCAAACTTAGGCTTTGTTTGATAACGTTACCGGACGCTTGCTCGGGATCGCTATAGTTAAGCGATCTGAGATCGATATTTCTCTTTGCCATCTTACTCTCAAGAATTTGATGGATCGCTCTAAGTTTGAGGTCATCGTCTGCTATAATCTTAATCAATTCGTTTCCACGATCGAACTTTACCTCCGACTTACCACCACGAAAATCATAACGAGTCTCTATTTCTTTAGCAGCTTGGTTAACGGCGTTATCTACTTCTTGAAGATCAACTTCGCAGACGATGTCAAATGAAGGCATGTGCAGATGCTCCTTTGCTGTTCACGATCTCAATGTTTTATACTTTCAGCTTAATGATTGCCAAGTCATCTTTTAAAGGCTTTGCCAGCAAGCATTTCGAGATTTTCCTTTTAGTAATAGGAGCTTTTCATATAAATTAATAGTATGTGCCACTTTAAGAAATGATCTTTTACGATGTTGAAGTACCTCACACTTGCGGTTCTGGTGTATTCCTTTGGCGGGTCTCAAGCTCTTTTTGCCAAGAATAAGTTTAATCCCGTTATCTTAAAACAGATGAAAAAGACCAACAGTAGCTACAAACGCTGCCGGTCAAAAGCCC
>CAZBDM010000156.1:0-2310 GCA_964490675.1 uncultured Oligoflexales bacterium | reverse complement strand
CCAGCGGCAAATCTATACGTAAATTGCAAAAAGGCAGCCCTCAAAAAGACCAGAAGCGAAAAAGGCGGCAAGTCCAAACTCAAAGAACGCGTCGCTACCTGTAAACGCTTTATGGTAGCGGCATCATTTGACAAACAAGATCCGGTACCGTTTTTTAAGTTCAAAGAAAAGATATACTTTGCAGGTATCGGCCTGAATTTAAGTTTCCCAGTAAAAACCCTGGATGCCCCCAACTTTAGCTGCAAAAGACCGGTCGAGTTCATCTACAGAACCAGAGATGCTGACGTCTTTTTCGGAAATCATATCAATGTTTTCAAGAACTTGACAAATGTTAACGGAAAACAAGTCGCTTCGATGATTAAAGCCCCCAAAAAAATCCCAAAGGAGGGTTTTCATAACGACAACCTTGGGAGAATCTTTGGCAAGCTGCGCCGCAACGAGGGAATCGTTTATTTTCCAGCTGCTCCTTGTCACTTCGATGCTTCGTTAGGTGAAATATACAGCGGCCTGAGCACCTTCTATCTGCTTGACCCAAAAGCATCGGCCGTTTCGCCCTATTTTGGCGTTGCTTATTATAAAGAAGAGTCTGACGAGCCGGAACTCGTATCTCTTGTCGAGCAGACGATTAACAGACTGGGTAAGAAATATAAAATCGTCCACCGCAAGGATGACAAACTTATCATCGCCACTCACGAAATTAATTCTTTCGATGACGAAGGCGACCCTCTTGACCTCTGTCTTCAGCCGCGCGACAACAAAGTTATCGCTATCATTAAGACGCGCGGCAAAAATTCCGACAAGCCCGAATATTTACTGCTGGCTAATATCGCTAAACTATGCGAATACGGAGACCGGCTTTCTACTAGACTAGCCGCAAAATAAGATGATAGATTGCGTGATCTAGGATTTTGACCCAGTAAACTGGATGATTTAAGGAGAAAAGATGCCCGGCGTACGCCTCAGAGAAGGAGAACCCTTCGAACAAGCCCTAAGACGATTTAAAAAACAGTGTGAAAAAGCAGGTGTGCTATCTGACGTAAGAAAGCGAGAACACTACGAAAAACCATCTGTTCGTCTCAAGAAGAAAGCGATTGCCGCAAGAAAACGCGTCCTTAAGAAAATGAGAAAAATGGGAATGATCGACTAGTGTTGGCATCTCAGCCAGGATTAGGCTATCCTGGCGCCTATGACTATCAAGGAGTTCCTGTATGTCATCGGTAGACGAGGCCAAAAAACGGATTCTCGCTAAAGTCCCTCTCGATAAACTCATCGGAGACAGCATCAAACCCCAACGCCGATCTGGGCGTATCATGGGCCTTTGTCCTTTTCATGCCGAAAAAACACCAAGTTTTTATATTTTTGACGATCACTACCACTGCTTCGGCTGTGGCGCGCACGGAGATGCCATCAGCTATGTCCAGCATGAGCAGGGCCTCGGATTTATCGATGCTCTTAAATATCTCGCCAGTAAGTTTTCTGTCGACGCTCCGGAATTAGAGCGTTCTCGTATCGACCGCAAAGAATGGGGAGAAAAGGCTGGCCTGTCGAGAATGATGGCAGCCGCCCAAAACTTCTTTGTCGAAAACCTCAACTCAGCAGCCGGACAAAACGCCCGTCATTACTTAGAAAAACGTGGCTTTAGCGAAGAAGCGATCAAAGAGATTGGCTTCGGCTACGCTCCGATGGGACGACAAAACCTAGTTAACCACCTGAAAAGACTTGGTTATCAGCCAGCAATGATGACCCAAGGATCGCTTGCCAATCACTATGACGGCCAAACTGTCGACTTTTTCCGCAACCGAGTCATGGTGCCTATTAGAGATCTCCACGGCAGACTGATCGCCTTTGGCGGACGCGCCTTGGGAGACGAACCGCAAAAATATAAAAATAGTAGATACGATAAAGGCTTAGTACTCTTTGGTCTCGACAAAGCACGAAAAACCATGCGTTCGAAGGCTAGAGCTATCGTTGTAGAGGGGTATCTCGATTGCCTTATGCTTTGGCAAAAGGGCTTTCCGGAAACCGTCGCATGCCAAGGCACAGCCTTAACAAGCCATCACATGCGCTCTCTTAAATCCGCCACCGGAATGGTTTTTCTGTTGTTCGATGGCGACCAAGCGGGTCGCGCTGCCTCACTGAAACTCGTGTCTGATGCTCTCGAGGTTCCTGAAATTCAGTTTAAAGTTGCTCTCTTACCAGAAGGCGAAGATCCTGATAGCTATGTCAGAAAACACGGCGAGGAAGAGCTTGAACTACTCTTAAGACGTAGCCAGGACTTGGTCGATTACGCCATTTCTCAGAAATTAAAAG
>CAZBDM010000155.1:5467-8557 GCA_964490675.1 uncultured Oligoflexales bacterium | reverse complement strand
TCTGCAAGGCACCAAGTTACATGCACAAAATTATCTTATCACTAATCACTTTCGCGATGCTCACGGGGTGTAAGCTATCCTCCGTTAAGGTCCTGTCGAAAGATGAAATCGCCCAAGAAAAGGTCCAAGCTGCTATGTTGGCCGAGGTCCAAGATGTCTTTGATGGCGGTACGACATTTGAAAAGATGAAAAAGGTCAAGCCGGGGGTTGTGCTTGTCTACTATGCCAACGATTTTTCGAGCGCGTTTCAAAATAGTTCCCAGCACACATTAAGAGAAGACCTTTCACGCCGGCTTGAAAAAGCCAAACAGTCGAAGGATCTGTCGCCATCTGATCAAGATGTACTGTTACGCATCCGGTCGTCTTTAGAAAGTCATACGCAGGTGTTCAATGACCTCGTCAAAAATGAAATCGAAGCGCTGAGAAAGCTCATTTGTGGACAACACTTTTCTCAGAAAATTTCGCTTGTCATCATCAATAATCACCAACAAAGAGACGTCAAGAAAAAGAAGGCAGCACGCCTAAAACATTGTTCGTCGATCGCAACCCCTCAATCGGCCAGCGATCAGTTCAAAGAGAGTGAGTTTTTGTTAGCCGAGCTCTGGGATGAGCGTGACGATGAAGTCTATCGTTTCCAGCCTCTATCCTCAGAAGCTCTGTTTAATAGCTATCTTGAGCATCTCGCTGTTGAGCTTTATCCCGCGAAAGATCATCAGTATATCTATTTCGCTAGAACGCAATCAAGTCGGCAGACAGTTTTTAAACCTCTTCTATCGGTTAGTTCGCTCTCGAAAGAAGTTAGCGATCTAGAGTTGTGGCGCCAGGTGCTGACTGCCCATCGTAACGAAAATGAAAGGTGGCCAAGCGGGAATGTGTTTTTTCCGCTGTACGCTTTAGATCAAGCCTTAATCAGTCTGTCAGGACAAGGGGTTGCAAAAGGGATTTCAAAAAACAGTTTTGTCAAAAAAATTGCTTCTCTTGGAGACCCGCAGCTTGCAGCAGCTTATAGAGAGCATGCTCATGCTCTCCAGCAAGGTGAGAAAAAGACGATGGACGAGCTCATAAGGATCTGCCATCAAAATGTCTCAAATGCTGTTTACTTCCCAGTGATTTACCTTTCTTCAGTCTTGGGAGATTTAAGTCTTTCAGAAGATGAAAGGCTGCAAAGATGGTTGGGCAGCGATAAAGGATCCGCAAGTGAGGCGCAGAAGATTGATCTTCTCAATATCGGTTATCTATTCGTTTCGCAAAGTGCCACTGTCAACTACGAGATGATTAACTTTGCTGAAATGCTGTCTTCGTTTGATCAATCTCCGTTTTTCTATCCCCAAGTAGCGATCAGCGAGTTCCTCAAAAGCTCAACGAAAACCTATCGATCAGAATGAATGCCTGATGTTTTCAGCTTCCAGTCAGTGCTGCCAATAAAAAACGCTGACAAAATGGTTGTTGGCCGTCATCGTTTGCATTAACTTAAGGCAACAATGTGGACTTAAAGGTTTGGAATTTTTCATTTGCAGTCAGACACCCGCATACAATCGATCGATTTCCTTCGTGGGTTGATCATGATTCTTATGGCGTTGGATCATGTGCGTGATTTTTTTGGCACCGCGAGTACAAACCCACGCGATGTCACCGACGTAGCACTCTTTGTGACTAGATGGGTTACGCATTTTTGTGCACCGCTATTTATCTTTCTCGCTGGTATGTCAGCGTTTCTCTACGGTAGCAGAGGGCGCAGTCGCAGTGAAATCCGTAATTTTCTCTTGAGCCGCGGGGTGTGGCTCGTCTTTTTAGAGTTTACGATCATTCGATTTGGCTGGAGTTTTTCGATTAATTTTAATCTACTTGTCGGCCAGGTTATTTGGGCGATTGGTTGTTCGATGATCGTCCTTGCTGGGCTTATTTACCTGCCCCGCCGCGTTTTGATCATCCTTAGTTTAACAGTCATTGCCGGTCATAACCTTCTCGATCTTGCTCCTTTTCAATCTTATTTTGAGACGACGACCGTCGGCCGTATCCTGCACCATCCTGGGACAATCACAGTTTTTGCGGATATCAAGATGTACGTCGTTTATCCACTTATCCCGTGGATCGCAGTGATGTCTCTTGGATACAGTTTGGGGTTTCTCTGTTTACAAGAACCCGTCAAGAGAAGGCGAAGTTTTCTCAAGATCGGTCTTGTTGCATGCGGGCTGTTTGTCGTTCTGCGGTCGATTAATGTTTACGGTGATCCGCAGGCATGGGTGATACAGGAGCATTGGTTTAGCACACTGCTGTCGTTTTTAAACTGCGAAAAATATCCGCCTTCCTTCCTATATATCCTAATGACTCTTGGACCTGGCATCATCGGTCTTGTCGTTTTCGATAGGGTTTGGGGGGGGATCGGAAAGATCTTTATCACCATTGGTCGTGTGCCGATGATGTATTACATCATTCATTTGCCTTTGATTCACGGCTTAGCTGTTGTCGTAAGTTTGATTGCTCACGGACATGCTACTGGTCTGATCGATGGTTTTCCGACATCCGCTTACCGCGCTCAATATGGTTGGTCTTTACTAGGGGTTTACCTCGCATGGCTAAGCGTTCTGGTCATGCTTTACCCGATTTGTGTCTGGTTTGCCGGCGTCAAAAAGCGCCGCAAAGATTGGTGGCTGAGTTATCTTTAAGGCCAGACTAAGTAGTGGCAGGCTCTAGAATGCGGTGAGGTGAGCAGTTGCCGGCCTTCTTTAACATCTTCTCGCATTCAGGACTGAGATTTTTGATCTGAATATGCTTACCCATCTTGTGATAGCGATCACAAAGGGTATCGATGGCCTCGATACCAGAGTGATCACAGACTTTTGAGTGAGCGAAGTCGATGATGACGAGTTGCGGATCGTTTTTAAAATCAAATAGTTCGAGGAACTCGGTGGTCGATCCAAAAAACAGTGAACCATTTAATCTGTAGGTCTTTTGGTGTTCTCCTGGTTCAGTGTCAACGCGCAAGTGTTTTGCATGCTGCCAAGCAAATGATAGTGAAGAAACGATCACACCAACAACGACAGCCACAGCGAGGTCGGTAAAGACAGTTACACTCGACACTAAGATAAG
>CAZBDM010000155.1:4336-5457 GCA_964490675.1 uncultured Oligoflexales bacterium | reverse complement strand
AAAGGCATCGGTTCTTGGGATGCGCGATAAGATGCGAAAACTCGACCACTCGAAGGTACCAATGACGACCATAAACATGACACCTGTTAAGGCAGCGAGGGGGATCTTTTCGATCAAAGGGGAAGCAAATAAAATAATGGCAAGTAATGATAAGGCTGCGGTGATGCCGGACAGGCGGCCACGACCGCCCGAAGAAATGTTGATCATACTTTGGCCGATCATTGCACATCCCCCCATACCACCGGCAAATCCAGTAGCGACATTAGCCATACCTTGAGCAACACATTCCCGGTTGGGACGGCCTTTCGTTTCAGTCATTTCATCGATAACACTGAGGGTCAAGAGAGACTCTATGAGTCCAATTGCTGCAAGGATAGCTGCGTAAGGGAGAATGATCTTTAACGTTTCAAATGTGAAGGGAACCTCTGGAAGGCTGAAAGAAGGGAGGCCCCCTGCCACCGAAGCTACATCACCGACGGTTCTTGTGGCCAGTCCGAAGCCTATTGTCAGTAAACTCACTGAAACAATAGCCACCAAGGTCGACGGTACTGCTTTCGTGAGCTTTGGAAAAAAATGGATAATGAGCATCGTTAAGACAACTAGACCGAGCATTAAATAAAGTTCCGTGCCTGTCATCCAGCTGAGGACGCCTTCTGTATTTGGCACTTTAAACTGTCCAAGTTGGGCGAGAAAGATGACGATGGCAAGACCGTTAACGAAACCAAGCATTACAGGGTGTGGGACAATGCGGATCAGTTTACCAAGTTTGAGGTAGCCTGCGAGGACCTGCAAAACCCCCGTTAAGATGACTGTCGCAAAGAGATACTCGACTCCGTGAGTGGCGACAAGGGAGACCATAACAACAGCCATCGCCCCAGTCGCTCCCGAAATCATTCCGGGTCGTCCCATGATCGCTGTGATCAATCCAACGAGAAAAGCAGCATAGAGTCCGACAAGCGGCTCGACGCCAGCAACGAAAGAAAAAGCAACCGCCTCTGGCACAAGTGCCAAGGCTACCGTTAAGCCGGAGAGGATATCATTTTTTGTGTTCGAATAGGTTTTGGGTGGGAACATTAAACTTCCAAGAGAAAAAATACCGAAAGAATTCGATGCTAACATAT
>CAZBDM010000155.1:0-4326 GCA_964490675.1 uncultured Oligoflexales bacterium | reverse complement strand
TACTCAAAGGCTAGCAATTTAATTTTCTTTAAAGATAAAGCTTTGATAAGCATTCGATAAACTTAGACGTTCCAACATTTTGGTAAGAACGGCAGCGTATCGCGATGATAGAAAATCAAAGTAACGATATCATCGTCTTAGGATATTAGAATGCTCGTTGGCTAGAGAGGTTGAGCTGTACAAGAGACTCATCTAGCCTTTACAATATTCTAAACCTCATATTCTTTATAAGTGAGAGTCATGGTAAAACGGCAAACTTATCTGTTTATCCTTCTCTTTCTGTCGGGTTGTAAGATCTGGGGTGGGGCGCCTTTATCAGATCTAAGCAGCGGAAAGTCTAGTGAAGAAAAGAAAAAAGACATCTTATCCTACTCGGCAAATGCTGAGTTTAGGCAACTCCTTTGTTACACCCTCAACAATACAGCCAACCTTTATAACAAGGAAAGTCTTTATCGAGCCGTATTAGCCCCCGTCACAACGATTAGAAGCCGCTACCCTGAGGCCGTTCTCGGCCGCGCATTTGCACCGCAGCTGGTGGCCGTCTCAAACAGCCAAAGTCGCATTGTTATCTACAAAGAAAATGGTATCGCTTATGTCAGTAACTGCTTTTTCAAAAAAGACGGCCAACTAGTCGCAGCCTTTGAACTACCCGGAAAGGCTGAAGCTTGCGAGCTCAGTCGTCTGATAGAATCGGGTCTTCCTGAACAGCAGATGATTGAAAAAGTAGAGGCTGCGCTTAGTGACTTACCGCAGGAGTCAGTGGTTATCTCCTGTCCATCTAATCAAATCGAAAGTCAATCTAAGCCTGGCTATTGCGAGCTCTATTGCCCGCGAGGAAGAGAAAACTTTAAGCCACCCGTAGGGTTTAAGCACGGTAATCTGCGCTCCGTCGAAGTGATTGAGAAGTACTGTCAGCCCTGTCCAGAAGACTACCCCGAATGGGATATGCAAGTTAACAAATGTAAAGATCCTAACACCGGGTGTTCCGAAGGACAGGCACCACAAAAGCACTCGGTAGAAAGCCAAGGGCAAGTGATAGAAGTAGAGTTTTGTTCTTATAAAGATGGGCTTGCTAACAAAATGTGCGAGGTTTGCGGCAAAATAGACGAGATCTTGGCGAGATACTCCTTTGGAGCTCTCGAACAAATGTCCTATTTCGGTCAGTGTAGCAAGAAAATCTATTCTCAAAAGATATCTGCTTTGGTCACAACTACCCGCTCGTCGGTAAGCTCGTCAGCAGATCGTTGCGAGCAGTGGGCAGGCAGAACCAGCCATCAGCAAGTGATTCGTAAAGATGTAAATGAAGTCGGATTTTCGGTTCCCTGCGTTCAGCTTTACAAAGATCTTTACAATCGCATTGAGCAGTTAGAGCTACAATGTGGAATCTATCACTTGAATTTGACCGATGAAGAATTAAAGATTTACAGTCGTTTTAAAGATCAGCTTCCTCATCCATTCGAGATCTTTAGTTTTTGAGAAAAAGACTTATGCTAAACATGTTTTTTACATTATTGATGATTGTCGTCTGCCTTAGGCCAAGCAGTGCTCGTGCTGATGAAACCTTGTCAGCAGAATTTCTTATTGGCCAGGCTCTAAAAAACTCGGTCCATCATAGATGGCAAACTCTGATGTGTACTGCATCGATGACTTATCACAGAGGCCCGCGCAACGACAAACATCGTCAAAAGCTGATATCGCAGGCTAAAACTCAAATCAAAAAAGAATTCCCTCGAGAACTTCTTGGTTATCAGTTTGAACCGGAAGTCAAAACCTTTTACGCTGGGATACTTCATTATCATCAGGGTGATGGAGTTTATCTGTTTGGCTGTGACGATAAGTTTGTCAACATCGACCGCTATACTATCGCTGTTGACTTGAAAAACTCCTGTCAACCAACAGCAGCTGTTCCTGTCCATCCCGAGCTTGCAACTGCCGAAACACCTGAAACTCTCGATCATAAAGAAGCGGAGAGTCGATATGGACCGTTCCCACTTGCCGAAGGTAAGTTTCACTGCGCTCCTTCAAAGATTGGAGAGATTGATAAGAAGACTAACAAGCCTATGTGTAAAGATGCTTGTGAGCCTCCGACACCTTACTTTGATGCAGTTGCCTGGATGAACGCCAAAGAAGAAGCCGGTGACCTTGACGATTCGAGAAAGCGTGACTTTTGTAGAAATTGTCCACCGCAGCGTCCTACATGGAGCGCAAAGAAAGGTGTCTGTGTTGATGAAGATGGTTGTGGTGAAACTGAAGTCGCCTACGAGATGGCTGACGGGAGTATCGAGTGCGGGAGAGACTGTGGATTTTGGCGTTACCCTGGTGCTAGTGGTGAGTGTTTCTTTGATGAGACGAAAATATGCGGGATATGCGATCAAATACAAAGGGATACCGATAGTCTATTGCATTATGTCGATATCCCTATCGAAAAACTTGGAGACTGTACAGTCGAACAGGTGAATCAACATATTAAAAGCTTTGCAGCTGACCTAAAGAGCCAATTGAGGACTGGCGTACAAGCTTGTTACGATTGGGTCGAGGCGCGTAATCAACGGATTTCACAAGCAACTGACGATCAGTTTTTACAGGCCGATTATTTAGTCGATCAGTCTCCTTGTCTCTATTTGACGACAAGTCGTCGTCTTTCGCATCATCTTTACTACAATCTTGATTGCTCTCCTGCTGAAGGGTTTTTAGAACCTTTTAATCAGATTCCGATAAGGAAAGAGGTTTTCGAAGCATCTTTTCGGTAATGCTGCTCTCAGCCTTTTTGGAAATTTTATTTTCGCCTTGAGTGTTCGAAGCACATCTGCGTAAAATAGTCGCTAAGATCTACGTGCCAAAATCAGAAAAACAAAAAAGGGGAGAGCTATGCTACGAGCCATGCTTTTATCTTTGCTATCACTCGCGTTTCTTAGCTGTAACGACCGTGAAATCAACGGGATTCTCAGTATTTTTGATAACATCAGCTTAACAGTGATCGAAACCGTCAATAACGATGACGACCCCTTTTGTCGCATCAATCCTGAAGACTGTGAAGAGTGGGAAGAAGAAGTGGAGAAGCAACTTGCTTCTGGAGAGTACGATGTTAAGCTCAGCTTTAATCGTCAAAGTGAGCTTATTATTAAGCTTTCAGGAACCGATCTAAAGCTACCGCTGCCAAACACAGACCGTATCCCTGAAGAAAACGGAAGCTTCACCTACACAGCTGAAGAGATCAACCAGCTTTACGATCTTGTTGGAGAAGTTGCGACGACACGTGAGCTGGGGGAAAGACGCGAAGAAAGAGAACGCTGTACTTATGAGCGCCGCGAATACTACTGCTACCCGACACCACAAGGAACCGCTTGTGATTGGCGCTGGGTGGCAGAGTGGGGCTGGCGCTGGGTGGAGTTTGATCCTACCCTCGTAACAAAAAACGTCAGCTTTAATCTTGTCAGCGGCGAAGAGACGCCAGCGCGCTTTGAAGGGAGTCGATCGCATGAGGAGCGTGACTATATCTATATCGGACGTTGTCGCTAAAGAGTCGATCGTGAAAAACACCCCATTGCGGCGTTGTCACTTCGAATCGGCCTGCTCATTGACCTTATGGCAACTGCGTCGGCCGATCTCGTGACGCCTTGCGCGATTGTTACTCATACTGCCGGCACCTGCGAGGAAAGTTTGACCAAGCGGGTGGTCACCTCCTGTGTCGCATCATGATCGTTAAAGGTCGTCCATAAGCGCTTCTTCTTTTGGTAAGGGAAGTAAGTGCCAGCGTTTTCGCTTTTACTGAACTGTTTGATCGTAATGGGCTGCGAAGACATCGGCATCAGTTTGGCTGTTTTTAAAGCGATCTTTTGACCATTCCACTTAAGATCAATCTGACATAGACCAGAAGAGCAGGCTCCCATACTAAACGATAGGTCGTTGTTTACTGACGAAGACGACTTCGTCGTCTTTGCATGTGCAGCGAAAGATAACGATACTCCGACAATAAATATTACGGTGAGAAATGATTTCAACGGCACCCCCATTTAAGTCTTTTGTTAACGCTAATGTCATTCTTACAATTAAGTGATCATTCACCAGCATCCAATACTATCTATATCAAACCCCCCTGCGCTTACAGGCAAGTAAGATTTTTGCAATATTTAAGACCGAAGAATTTATTCGGTTTTATTACACAAAGCTTCGCATTTATTACCTTTTTTGGTCTTTTGCGGAAGCTTTCAAAAGCCCGTTAATAATTTTTCAAAAGCCTATCCCTTTGATTTGAAAAGAACTTTACAAGGAGTGTGGCGTCCCTAAAGGAATGGAACTGTTCTCCGATAAATTAATTGAATTTAG
>CAZBDM010000154.1:692-8558 GCA_964490675.1 uncultured Oligoflexales bacterium | reverse complement strand
CCCGTTTCAGTAACGATGGTGTACACATGGGCCATGCGTTGCGATACATCTAGTCTTGCAAACAGGGGGGATTGTTTGCAACAGGGGGATGAAGGGGGAATTTGATGGGATATAACTTTTAAATCTACCTGGTCATAGCCAGTACGATTAAGGTGAAGCAAAGACTCCTTTTTGAGAAGAGAGCGGTATCGATACCGCTCTCTTTTTCTTTTTGCACAGATTTGATAATCTCCGACAAAGAGTGGCCATCGGCTACATTACTTCGCTAAAGCAATGAAATAATTGGTGAAATCCTCAATGTCCGGCAGCTCCCGTAAAAAAAGAATCGTCATAAAGTTAGGCTCCCAAGTTGTCATAGATAATCAGATCCATCTGGCTACTCATCGCCTTCAAAAAATAATAAGTGATATCAGCGCCTTAAGGGAGTCTTTTGATGTTTTGCTAGTCTCGTCAGGGGCAGTTGGTGTCGGTCAGCTAACGCTAGGCATCGCAAAAACTGAAGATCTAGTGCTGAAACAAGCATGTGCGGCGGTTGGTCAATCAAGACTAATGGAGTTCTATCGCAAAGAGTTTGAAGCTTACCGCATACACGTGGGACAGATTCTTGTCACAGCGCACGATATTTCCAGAAGGCAAAGTTATCTAAACCTTCGTGCCAGAACGGAAGCACTGCTTTTTCAAGGTGTGATTCCCATTTTTAATGAGAACGATTCTTCGTCGGTTGCCGAACTTAAAACAGATCCGGTCGCTGCTAGCTTCGGAGATAATGACCGCTTGTCAGCGATCCTAGCAAGCAAACTTGATTGTGATCTTCTTTTTATCCTCACTGATGTTGACGGTATTTATGATTCAAATCCCCATAAAAACAAAAACGCGCAAAAGATTCTAGAAATTAACAATATATCTCGGTTCGATCAGATAAATAAAGAAGGTGAATCATCGTACGGTCGTGGGGGTATGGCTTCTAAAATCGAAGCGGTAAAGGTCGCGTGGATAGGTGGGGTCACGACAGTCATCGGATCAGGTCTTGAAGATCATACAATCGCCAAGTACATGAAAGGTGACCGCCAGCACGTCACAGAAATTCCTCCTGTTGATACAAAGATAAATTCAAGAAGACACTGGATTGGTTATTCTTCCGGCTATCAGGGAATCCTGACAATTAATGAAGGAGCCTGCAAAGCACTGATCGAGAAAAAAGCTAGTCTTCTAGCTATTGGTATCATAGGCGTTCAAGGTCAGTTTGAAAAACGCTCAATTGTCAGTATCCAAGACCATAATCAAAGAGAAATCGCGCGCGGGATCTGTGCTTTCAGCGCTGCTGAGCTTGAGAAAATTTTCGGCAAGACCAGCGATCAAGCAAAGCGCATTTTAAACAAACCCTGTGTTGATGAAGTGATTCATCGAAATGATCTTGTCATACTGAGTGAAGAGATAGATTAACTCCAGGAGTACCGATGAAACCATCTATTGCTAATCAATTAAAAGCTGCTAAGAAGTCTTCTTACCAATTAGCAACATTGACCGCTGAACAGAAAAATACCTGTCTCAGTCGTTTTGCTGAACTGCTCTCGCAGCAGAAGGACAAACTGCTTGTGGCCAACCAAAAAGATCTTGAGGAACAGCAAGGAAAAATCGCACCCGCCCTCTATCAACGTTTAAAACTTACGACAGAAAAAATAGACACGCTCATACAAGGTTTAAAAGAACTTTGCAGTCTGCCCGATCCGGTTGGGAAAGTGACGTTAAAGACGATTCTTGATGAGGGCTTAGAGTTGTCTCGTGTCACGGTGCCTGTCGGTGTAATAGCTATCGTCTTCGAGTCACGTCCAGATGTGATCCCGCAAATTTTAGGTCTTGCCCTTAAGTCGGCAAATGCGGTTGTCTTGAAAGGAGGACGAGAAGCTCATCATAGCAATAGGGCTTTTTTTGATGTTGTCAAATTGCTCGAAGAGGAGTTTGATTTTGTACCGAGTGGTTGGGTGCAGCTTCTAGAAAGTCGGGAAGAATTTAGAGAAATCTTAGCTTTCCCCCAATATATCGATCTAGTCATCCCTCGGGGTTCTAACGCCCTGGTCAAATCAATCATGCAGTCGACCCAGATACCGGTTTTAGGGCATGCCGACGGTGTTTGCCACATGTTTATTGACAAGGGTTGTGATGTCGAGCAAGCTATTGCGCTTGCCATAGACTCCAAAAAAGACTACCCGGCCGCCTGCAACGCCCTAGAAACGGTCCTCGTTGACTCACAAGTCGCGCGTGAATTTTTAAAAGGTTTTTATCAACAATGTCGCCAGCATCAGATCTCAATCAGAGCAGAGAAAGAGGTAGCGGATCTATTGGCCGACGAATCGATAAAGGAGCCAGATAGCTGGCATGTTGAATATGGTGACTTGCGACTTTCGGTCAAGATTGTCAACGGTCTCGCAGAAGCGATCGAGCACATTAATCAACACGGCTCTCATCACACAGACTGCATTATCTCAAAAGATCAAAATTCAATCGCTACCTTTCAAAGCTTGGTTGATTCCGCCAGTGTTTTCGTCAATGCCTCTACACGATTCGCCGATGGATTTCGTTTCGGGTTTGGTGCGGAAGTAGGAATCAGTACGGCTAGAACTCATGCCCGAGGTCCTGTGGGTATTGAAGGTCTTGTCATTTATAAATATCTTTTGACTGGCCATGGACAGACGGTAGCCCCTTATAACCAGGGTGAAAGATCATACTTACATAAACGTCTCATCTAGGGGGTTTAGGCGCGCATCGCTTGGTCGATAGAACGAGCAAAGTCTGCGACTCTAAAAGGCTTCTGGATAAATGCGATTGCCCCTTGATCAAGCAAGCTTTGGGCGTGTTCTTCAACACTATAGCCAGAAACGATGATGGCTTTAACTTGGTTATCGATCTTTTTAAGCTCGAGAAAGGTTTCGTAACCATTCAACTCAGGCATGATCATATCAAGCAAGATCAAATCAACCTGGTCGTAGTTCTTTTTATAGTATTCGATGGCAGATTTTCCGTCGGCAAACGTCTCAACCTGATAGTTCAAGCTGCTAAGAATTTCAGAGCTGATTTCTCGAATTGCATCTTCATCATCAACAACCATAATGAGGCCATTACCTTCAATGGGTTTTTCATCTTTTTTGGGGAGTGGTTTCTGAAGCTCGTGTCTTGCCAAGGGAAGATAAATCTTAAAGGTCGTACCAATGTCTACTTCGCTATCGACTTCGATGATACCATTGTGGTTTTTGATTGTTCCATAAACCGCTGCAAGTCCCATTCCGGTGCCTTTACCCTGTGCTTTCGTTGTGTAGAATGGTTCAAAAATGCGTTTGATGACATCTTTGCTCATGCCAGTCCCAGTGTCACTGATTTCAATTTTGATATAGTCACCGACAACGATTTCGTAATTTTTATCTCTACAGAATTCGCTTCCAGCATGAAACTTCGAAGTCCTAAAGACTATTTCGCCGCCATGTGGCATAGCGTCACGAGCGTTAATTGCGATATTCAATATTGCATTTTCGATTTGGGAATTGTCGGCTTCAATGATCCTCAAGTCGCAATTGAGGTTCTTTTTTATACTGATGCTCTTGTTAATCGTTCTTTGTAGGAGATCAATCACATTGTCAACACAATCATGTAAATCAATCGGTTCGATTTTGTATTGACCTTTGCGAGCAAATGCCAGCAGCTGATTAGTCAGAGTTGCAGAGACTTCTACGGTATGAATAATCTTTTCAGCGTACTTTTTTTGTTTCGAATCTTCTTTTGCAGACGTTTTAAGAATATGGGCATAACCCATTAGAGCTGTGAGTTGGTTATTGAAGTCGTGGGCGATGCCACCAGCAAGCTTACCGATGGACTGTAATTTTTCACTTTGCTGCATTTGTTCCCGCAGGTGTTTGGTCTCTGAGATATCTTCGCCAGAACTTAAGACACCAGTAACTACGCCATTTTCGTCTTTAATAAAAGTATTGTGCCAAGCAATAGTCTTTGTGTTGCCTGATGCAGTGATGATGTCATTCTGATAATACTCTGCAGTAACCTCTTGGGTGTTTAACATGTCTTTGAAAACTGATTGAAGAGTGTTTCTATCTTTATCTGGAATGAAATGTTTAAACCAATTTTTACCAATTATATTGTCTTTCGTTGTTTCAAGAACCTCACAGCATTTTGGATTTGCCAATAAAATGTTTCCTTGCCTGTCGAGAGCAACGAACAGTACACCGGCTAGATTCAGATATGATTGTGCGCGGTCTCGTTCTTCGACGATTCTTTTGCGGACGCGCTTGTTTTCGTTAAAATAATATCCAAGAAGGGTGATCAAAAGGAACAAGATACAAAGAAAGAAGGCCATTCCTAACCAGCGTAAGTAATTGATCGGTACTCGGTCTCTTAATATTGCAAGACCCCATTGTGAGTCGCCAATCTTATACGAAAAGGAGAGTTTTTGTTGACCCTCTGAAGTTTTTAATTTTTTGTCTGTAATGTTGAATCCAATGAAATCTAGTGGCGCCCCGGCGTATTGCTTACTTGATGTGATTTTTTGCTTTTCCGAAGCATTCAGTTGACGAGTGGACTTAAATAACCACTCAACTTTATTGGTAACGAAGACAACTCCTCTTTTAGTTAACAGCATGGCTGGGTAAGATTTAGAATGAAGAATCTCATCGATCTTCTCAACACCCATTTTGACAATGACGACACCGATGATTTCTCCAGAAGCGGTCTTGATCGGCCTGGCAAAGTAGAGGCCTCTGACCTTTGTTGTGATACCAACAGCCGGAAACAAAGATGTTTTGCCTTTCAATGCGTCGATAAAGTAGGTTCTATATGCGTAGTTATTGCCAAGAATATCGACATTAGACTTTCCGGCCAAGGTCGTAGCGACAACCTTACCTTCTTTATTCATCACGTAGATAATTGAGGCATCATGAATATACTTAATCGTTTCGAGTTCGGTGTGGATCTTGTCTCTTAAAAGATCATTGTCATTGATTAAAAGTTCTTGGATATTCGTTTGCTTGGCAAGTTTATCTGTGATGCTGTGAGTATTAGTTATGATCTCTGACTCTATTTTATCTCTAAGAGCTTTGTTTTCTTGCTCGAAGCTTTTCAGAAAGGACTGTTCCTCTAGGACTTGAGATAGCGGCCAACTAACAAAGATAATTGCTACCGCGATGATGAGAAGCCAGATTTTTTTTTCTTTTACAAGGTCCACCGATGATCCAAAACAAAAAGATGTTGTTTCTCAAATGTTACTTAGATGTTGTATCGACAAAAATTAACGATTGCTTAGGTTGAGAGCCGAATTTGCGAAAAGATAAAAATGATCATTAGAAGGAGAGAAATAAAGGTGATGGGCCTGTTTTCCTAGGAATCTTCCATTTTTAAACAATTTCAAATGATTCTTGATTGCCATACATAAGATTTTGTAAATATTAGCGAAAAATTCCTTAATGTGATTTGTCTAAAGGGCTATTTAAACTATACCGAAGAACCTTTTTAGACGAGTTTAAGGATTCTAGAGATGCAATGTCACCCAGAACAAAAATCACAACCCATCGATCCTTATTTAGCTACGGCTTTAACTGAGGAAATCGAAATTCTACGACAATTGACTCAATTCTTTATCGAGCGTGATGGCGCCAATGAAGCCGTCTGGAGTCGGGTCTTTCCAAAGAAATGTAATAATTGTGAAACAATTTACTGGAATCGCAACAGCTACGTAATGATGACTAACGAACTCGAAGCCGGTGGCTTCGTTTGTAATGACTTAGGGATCCAAGAATATCGTAACTGTAAATGCGGTTCAACTCTCCTTATCAGAGTTCTTGAAAGCCGAGATAAGTCTATTTTTGGTCAGAAGCGAAGAGCTCTCTTTGAGCGTTGTCTCAAGAAAGTTATGGCCGAAAAGAGAAAAGAAGATCAGAGAGAAATGTGTCTCAGTCTCCGTCTTCTCTTCCGAAACATAATTGCAACAGAATACGCACTAATTGCTTAATCAATCAAAACTGTTTAAAATCCTACAGCAGAATTTTCATCGTATCGATCAAAGCCGCTCTCGTAAGCGGCTTTTTCTTTTGGTCTCAGAGTTGCATTGTCAAAGACAAGACAATCAATAAATGAGGAGTCGACAATGAAAAGCTTTTTGTTTCTGTTTATTGGTGTGTTCTTTCTCGCACAGCCAGCGTGGGGGCAGTTTTCAAATCATTCCATCAGTGATGACTGTCAGGTTTATATTGCTGAGCTTGAGCCTCGGCTTTATGGTTACGGAGTAGGAATCAAAGTCTATGTAAAATCTCAAGTTACCCATCTAACATCTGACGTTAAGCGAATGGGATTTCATTACCAGAGGCTTCACCACTTTTCAGGCTATGACGTCGGGCCCTGGAAAACAGAAGAATTTCGTCGCGATGGGGAAAGGCAAGGCTCATGGTATTTGCCTCTCTATTTCTCAACAGAAGAAGACTACTACGAAGGCGTTTTCTTTGTCGAAGACAACGAAGGAGAGTACTTCTGGAGCTATCCGAGCGAGGACAAGCATTTCCTTTTCGATTTCAAAGTTTACGATATTCTCGCGGAGCTTCTTGCTGAACGTCAGCTTGAGGGAGATAACAATCATCGCTTCTCAACCTTGATCGACGATCTTTCGCACTTTAATCCAGATGGATGTGGTGCTGAATAAGTTTGCACAAGCCCTCGCATCTTTACTTTGCTGCTGCCTTTTGGGTTGGAATCTTGACTGTGCTGGTTTATTTAAACCAGCTAAAGTCGAGAGTTTCATCTTATGCGATAAGACAGCAGCAGTGAGGGAAGACACATGTCAATATTGAAGGACTACATCCTTTGGGACGGTCTTGAGACTGCTCAGAAAATCAGCAAGCAAGAGGTCTCTGTCAATGAGGTGGTGAATGCCGCTCAATCTTTGATTTCAGTTCTAAATCCCGCACTCAACGCAGTCGTCTTCGATTTTAAGACCAACCAAAAACAGTGGAAGGAGTCCGTGCAGTCCGGAGGCCCCTTCGCAGGCGTACCTTTCTTGGTAAAAGATGCTGGATTACAGGTTAAAGGTTATCCGACAAGCTATTCGAGTCATTTTTGTCAGTCATTCAAGGCACGTTATGATAGTGAGCTGTACAAGAGATATTTGAAAGCAGGCTTTATTCCACTTGGCAAAACAAATACACCAGAATTTGGTTTGCTTGGTATCACTGATTCGCGCTTGCGTGGACCCTGCAAAAACCCCTGGAATCTTGACTACAACACCGGGGGGTCAAGTGGTGGTAGTGCCGCGGCTGTGAGTGCACGCATGGTTCCAATCGCTCATGCTAGTGACGGTGGAGGATCGATTCGTATCCCGGCATCTAACTGCGGCTTGCTTGGTCTAAAGCCCAGTCGGGGACGTATTCCTTCTGGCCCGCAAGTCATGGAGGCTTGGATGGGTCTTGTCATTTCTCATGTCTTGTCTAGATCTGTAAGAGACTGTGCGGCGGTTCTTGAACTTAGTCAAGGTGCTGAAGTGGGGGCGCCTTATCATGCCCCAGAAAGAAAATATCCTTACTGTCTTCATTTGCGGGGCGATGTAAAAGCAAAAAAGATTGCAGTCAGTTTTGGTTCTATGTTGGGTGAAAGTATCGACGAAACTTGCAAAGAGGCGGTAAAACAAGCATCGCAGCTTTGCGAAGAACTTGGTCATGAAATCGTCGAGGATCAGCCGGAACTTGATCGGGAAGAGTTTGTTGAAGCTTACCTTATCATCGTGGCAACTTCTCTCTGTCACCAACTCGAAGCCAGCAGCCGCGCGCAAAATAGAAAAATCCACCGTCGTTACTTTGATGACGGGACCTGGTTTCTCTATCA
>CAZBDM010000154.1:0-682 GCA_964490675.1 uncultured Oligoflexales bacterium | reverse complement strand
CATGTAGGAAAGTCCTTATCTGCACTAGAAGTGGCTGAGGCGATCACTACCATTCGCAAGGGTAGCGAACTGATGGGGCAGTTTTTTGAACATTACGACCTTTTTCTCTCTGCGACCTTAGCTCATCCGCCGCGCCAGGCAGTTGGTCAGCTCCCTTTAAACGCTCTCGAAAAGCTTGCTTCTAAAGCGTTGATCAAATCAAAAAGTCGTCTACTGTTGAAAGCGGCACTACGCTTATTTATCGAAGATTCATTTGAACGTACGGCAAACACGCAGATGGCTAACATGAGCGGTGTCCCTGCTATTAACATTCCTTTTCATTGGTCTCAAGATGACTTGCCCATTGGAGTGCAGTTTATGGCCTCTTATGGTGATGAGGCTTCTCTCCTTCAGATTGCTCAGCAGTTTGAACAAGAAAGACCCTGGAAGCAGCGCATTCCAAAGATTGTGCGAGATGCTATAGGTGGTTGACCTTGTCAGTCAGTTTACGCGCATCAGGTTGAAATGAAGCGTGGGGTGAAAGACCATGTCGTCCCTAACGAGGCTAGGGTGGTCGGGGCGCATTATTGAGATGCCCTGAAACCAAAGGCCCAGGGCATCTTTTCAATCATTAGAAATTTTCAGTTTAAACCCCGGATCCGAATTTCTAGACGGTTGATGTGTTGCTTCGTCGTCGTGAAAT
>CAZBDM010000153.1:2845-8591 GCA_964490675.1 uncultured Oligoflexales bacterium | reverse complement strand
GAGAACCCAGGTACCTGCGCATTTATACTATTGAGAATTGTCTCGTCTTTGAAAATAGTGGCCCAACGATCCCTAGCGAAGACATAGACAGCGTTTTTAAGACTAATTATTCGAGGGGCAAAAAGAGAGGGACTGGGTTTGGATTAGCGATTGTCGAAAAATTTGTTCATTTGCATGATTGGCAGATAAGGGTGGAGACTGATGATAAAATAAATCAAACAAGGTTTATTGTCACCTTTGATCAAAGGAAGGTAGCATGAGCGAAAATGCGCAACGTAAACTAGAAGTGCTTCTTGTTGATGATGATGACGTCTTTTCGACGCTTCTCTCAGAGCTACTGCGAGATAGCTTTTACCTAACACTGGCGTCTGAGTGTAAAGAGGCGTCGCAGTTAATCGATGGTCGAAGCTTTGATATTGCGCTATTAGATCTTAATTTAAACGGCGATCGCGAAGCTGGATTTGCCTTGCTTTCGGAGATTACAAAAAAGCAATCCGATTGTCGTAGCGTAATGATAAGCGGACTGGACCATGCAGGAACGATTTCAAAGGCTATATCGCTAGGGGCAAGTGACTTCGTCTCAAAAGAAAACGATGCCGATGAGATTATAAGCCGAGTAAAGGTTATCGCCCAGCAAATCCATACAGAGAGAGAAAATCTCGTTCTGAGAGATATGCTCGGTCAGTCAAAGCAAGATGATCAGATTGTCACTCAGAACCAGGTCATGCAAACCATTCTCAATAACCTTAAGAAGATTAGTGAAAATCTTGAAATCAATGTTCTCGTGCAGGGAGAAAATGGTACTGGCAAAGAGTTTATTGCTCGGCGTGCTCATGATCTAGTTGAGGGTAAACGACCATTTGTCGCAGTAAACTGTGCTGCTATTCCCGGACAACTTCTTGAGTCCGTTTTGTTTGGTCATGAAAAAGGTGCCTTTACAGGTGCCGCAGTAGGAAAGGTCGGCAAGTTTGAACTTGCCAACGGCGGTGATATTTTCCTTGATGAAATTGGTACGATGGGCTTAGATTTGCAAAGTAAGCTACTGCGGGTTTTACAAGAAAGAGAGTTTGAAAGACTAGGATCAAATCGTATTATAAAAAGCAGCTTTCGGGTTATTTCTGCTACGAATGAGGATCTCGCTGAACTCGTTAAACAAGGAAAGTTTCGTCAAGATCTTTTCTATCGTTTAAAAGGGTTTGTGATCAAACTTCCTCCTTTAAGAGAAAGAATGGATGATTTTGAACTTTTGCTTAGACATTTCTTTTCTGACTCGCGTGTAGACATATCAAAAGAAGCGATGAAGATCCTGAAGTCCCATGACTGGCCAGGAAATATCAGAGAGTTGATTTCTCTCATCAATGTTCTAAAAGTCTTAAGACCGGATGGAATGATTACTCCTGCCGATCTACCTCCTGCTATTAGAGGCGTGCAGGATGACCATGAAGATAAAGATTTTTCATCTCTGCTTCTTTTAAAAGTGAAGTCACTTGGCTTGCCAAAAACAATGAAAGATCTTGAGCGAGAAATCATTTCAACTGCATTGCATCACAGTCAAAAAAAAGCCGAGTGTGCCAAGCTACTTGGTATCCCGGCATCTACCTTAACGAGAAAAATTCAAGAGTATAAATTATAAACTGACCCCAAAAAATTGTGTCTTACAACAAAACATGGTACATGCTTTTGGCTTATGCGGTTTATCACAACCAGCTTGTGCGAGGGATCACCAGAGGCCGGTGATTCCTCTTTTCTAGGACACATTTTTCGGGGTCAGTTTAAAAAGATTAATCTTCGATAGCAACGCTACCGTTATCTTGGCGAACGCGCACTGATACTTTTCCTGGGGTAGAGTCATCTCCATGGTTGTAGTAGAAGACAGGGATCTCTAGCTTAAGGCCTAATTCTGCATCGTAAGATGATTTAATACCGGCCACATCTAAATATTGAAATCCAGTACCCTCAAATGAGCTCATAAGGAAACAAGAGCGTTCTCCAAGTTCGTTATTGGGATTAGGGGCTAAAATCATCAGATGTGAACTACAGCAGACAGGCTCTCCTAAAGTATCCATATGAACAACTCTAATGGCTCCGTTTGCATATGTTTTGGTTGATTCAGACCAAGGTTCGACGATGTAGTCGACGTTGTTAATCCAGTTACATGCGCTGATTGTAGCAGCAGAAGCTTGTAAGGAAACGAGGCTAGCAAACATGGCGAATACTAAGTTTAAGTGGTTTCGAAAATTTTTCATCAGATAGACCCCCAAATGTGGAAATTTGTTTTCCTGCCATGTCTATCAGGGTTGTATCTTTGTCCAAGAGGGAGTTGGCTCATCGGTCGTATTTACTGACTGAGCCGGAAAACTTTTGCGATTCTTTCCGTTTGCTAGACTTAAAGCCGCAGTATGTCTTTGAGGCTCACACCATCTCGCACCAGTCATGGGCTTCTTGCTGATTTTTAAAAATTGCGTATTCCCAGGAAGAATTAAACTTAGTGAGTGAGTGTAAGATATAATTTTCACAAATTTTGTGGTTGGTATCATTTCCAGCGACAAAAGCTAGTTTTAAATTTGGTTTGAACGATTTTGAGGCTGAATCTACAGCTGAAAGTATTTCGATCTCTTGTTCTTTGACTCGTGAAAAATCAGCCTCAGAGACATCTGCAATGACGAAATCTATGTCTTCAAATCTTTGATCACCATAGATTTTGCCCGCACCTTCCAACAATGAATTTAGAGTCGTCGAACCTTGGTGTTTTATGATTGCGTAGTTTGCTGCCCATATTATTTGATACACCATAACTCATTCTAACTTTAATGGAAGACATTGTAAGTACGATAGCTCCGGTGTGATTATATCTCGATCTAAAAGAAAATCCAATGTCAACAAAGAGTAAATCAATGCCGAAATTTCTGCGAGTCTAGCGGCATGTTTTACCTTCTATGAAGGAGTTTTCTCATGTCGTCTGACTTTTAGGGAAACATGAAAAGAAAAATCTATACAAATGCCCATTTTCTTCGCTATGCCTGCGTTCACCGAAGAAACGCTCAGGCTGCGTCCAGGTTTTAACAAGACCGCGCTATTCGATGCTTTCACAGGAATCAAGCACGCTCCTACAAACTTTCAGTTTTTAGACTCAGGGTGTCTTGCAGTCTGAAAGTGAAAACTCAATATATTCCATTAAAAACAAATATATAGCGTTAAACGCATGGCTTTTTTTGCTGCCTAACACATGTCAGTTTTCTAACTCCCAAAAAAATGTGTAAATTCGGAGGCCTATCTCTGTGTCAGGCAAATCTGATTTTTGAATGTCTAGGGTATAGACTTTCTTTTTCAATCCTGACATTCCGTAACCTCTTTGTAGAGCCTTGAAAAAGATGGGAAAATACACCCCTCGAAAACCATCCTCACTGGCATACTTATCGCAAAAAGAAAGCCAACTTTTCTGAAACAAAAATCGCGTAGCAAGAGACTTTATCGTAAAAGAGAGGCTGTTAGTATGCTCAAGGTCATTTTGAAACAACTGTTCTTTGTATTCTTAGTGGGAATTCTTTCAAGCTGCGGCGTCAAGGTCGAAAAGTCGCCGATGAAAGTAGGTGAGACACGCGTCTTCTTTCCTACTTCAAAACACACTCTAGAGAAGCCAAAAAACAAAAAGCCGATGGCGCAGCGCAATCTGCATATCTTATTTGATCTAGGTGGAAAAAATCTTGTTTATGATAGTTCTACCGTAATCGAAGCCTATACAAGTATCGATGCAAAAACACCTTTGTTTCGCTGGCCTGCTCGTGCACTAAGAGATATGTATCGCAAAACAGATTGTAGTTCTGAGGCCGCAAAAGTCCTTGAAAACGGAATGCAAGGGGATGCTCTCTTTTGCGATCATCAGATTGATATTGATAAGATCGCTCTTTGGAAAGCAGTGCGAAAAAACAAAAGAGCCAAGACATCTTCCAAGCCGATCTTTCAAAGTTATGACAGCAGCAATAATGTTCAGAAGCTGGTTATCGCATTTCATTAATTGAAGTTCTACATATAGAGGGATGAGTCTAATGAAAGTGTTACAAAGGTCATGGATAGTGTGTGTTTTTCTTATTTTCTTGCTCAGTACTTCGTGCAACAACACTAAGTTTTCAGCAGGTGGACTAAACAAATCAACTAAAAAAAGTCAAAAATCAGCTGGTGAAAGTATCGATGTCAACCAGGACAAAAGCTCTTCACCTGAATCTCTCCCGTGGGATTCACAAGGGTTTGAAGTTACTCAATCGGTTTACACTTCTGTGGCCAAGGAAAGTATTTGGCTGGTAAACTCTGATGGCTATGTAGAACGTGTTGATTTGGTCGATCAAAGTCGTAACAAATCTTGGAATGGTGCGGGGTCCGGTGGTCACCGTACCTTTGTTTCAGAAATTGGACTTATTATTGGCGTTTCAGATGGTACGATTTACCGCGTTGCCGATGATGTTCCAAGTAATCAAGCTCAAAGTATTCTTAAGCTAGGCGATGTCGCAGCATCGAGCCGGGTTTGTGTCGCTTCTTTTCTCGTCGATAAGCAACCCTATATCGGTGCTGTTTACACTGCCAATAAGTCTGGTCAAGTCAAAGCATTCGTGCGAATTCCTATCGATCATTCGAAGCCAACACGTGTTAATACTGCTGAAGCCGAATACTTTTACATGAACCGTTCGATCGGCAATCCTGGCGGAGAAATGAATGACGGTGAAGGAGAACAGAGCTTTCGTCAAAGTAATTGGGGTTATTCATGTTACATGGATCAAGCCAAAGGAGTCCTTTGGGGTGGGTCTTTTGCTGGAGGTGGGACTATCAGCGGAGTTAATGTTAACAGTGGTGAAGAGGTATCTGTAAGCCAAGCTGAAAATTACAACGCAAGATTTTCTGCGGCTGGTAACCAATTTGATCTCAGTTCAAGTAATCAGTCTTATGCCATTTCTGGTGGGGATGGTCTTGTGCTTTCGGCGAGTAATGGTGCAACTTATACGATGGCTTATGATGCCCGCTATGAGTGGATTTATTTATCACCAAGAGGTGGTGATATTGGCGTTATCCATAAAGATTGTTTCAAAAACAACTCAACTTGTGGATCAGATAAAGCCTTTCAAATACCTATTCCTGGAGCAGGAATGATTGGTCCGTTAAGTTCACTCAATGATGGCAGAGTCGTCGGTATCTCGAGATCGAATATTGAAGGGGAAGAGGTTGCGAAAGCTGGAGGCAATGGTTTCAGTCAGCAGTCTTCCGTCTATATTCTTGAATTGCTTGATCAGACTAACCCAAATAGCGGCATGAAAGTGACTAAGATCAAAGACTTCAAAGGCGACGCTTATATGTATACAGACTTCACCGGTGCGACCCAATATGCGAGTACTAAAATTAAAAAATTTGACCTAAGGAAGTCTCCCAGCTTTAAAGTTGGGCGACCCGTCAAAGCGAGCCGTGTTAAGTGGCAAACGGCCACATCAGATTCAAGATGGTTTGGTCTTAAACTGGCGGTGCGGTGTTACAAGGCTGGTGAACAAACTCCAGCTTTTGAAGAAGTCAGCGATGTAAAAGATAGTGGTGAGTACAGCTTTTTGACCATTAAAACTTGCTTTGATCAAGTTTTTGATACCGTTGAGATTAAGATTGAGGGAGAGAGCTCTTCGGTACGGTTTTTCTCAAAAAGTAAAGCTTTTTCTGTGTCTATCATGCAGTAGTCGGTGCCAGGTTCTGACTGGCTTTCTCGTTAAAGACT
>CAZBDM010000153.1:0-2835 GCA_964490675.1 uncultured Oligoflexales bacterium | reverse complement strand
ACTGAAGGATCTGGCTCTTATCGCCAAGCAAAGTAATGGCCTTGGCTAATTTAAAATTTATTTTGGCTCGATCGGCAGTTTACCTTGCAAGTTTCCATCCCACCTCTATAAAATTAATAGGACCTCACAACAAGATTGAAGAAAAGGAACGACTCATGCAGATTTACAGCGATCAGATTCTTGAAGGAGAAGTTGTTGAGGATACGCATGAAGTTTGACAAAAACTTAAAGAAGCTGTGAAACAGGAAGATGTTCAGGGGGTTATTCAAAGTCACGGAGCGAAACTCTTCAAAGACTCGAAACCAATAGATGGGCATTTGTCGGTTGAAGGAAGAATGGTCGTTGATGGGGATTTGAAAGTTCAAGGGACCCTACAGGTGTCTGAAGGCGCAGCTCTTTTTGTTAATGGAACTGTGATCTGTCGGAATTTTTACGCGGAAGGTGATTTTGTCACTTCCGAAAAGCTTACGGCCGAGCACTGCATCTTTGGAAATTACGAAGCAGGTATCACTTACGCACCTGAGGCTCAGGCAAAAGTCTTCTTGTCTGGCAATCATGCTTTTGAGTTTCAGAAAGAAACCTTCGATCACGAAGTTGATATCACCGACGCTTCAAGAGACTACTCCGAGGAGGAAAAGTTTCTTTCGGCAAAGGCCATCGAGCTTATCTTTCTTCGCCCCCGTCAGTACAACAATGGCGATGAGAGCGCTGAAGTCATGGAATTTGAATGGCTTGAAGCTCTTCAGGAAGACAGTCTTTTAGCCGGCTGATCGAAAAATAATCAAAATCTTTCGAGCTTTTCTCATCTTTATTTGTCTTTTATTAGTTATTATAAAAAATTTAACCTAATCGCTCTGGCCTTGAAAAACCGTTCGGTTCATTCGCTTTTCATTTGTTTTAAATAACTTAATCCTCCGGAATCTTTGATTAAATAAAATAATCGAAACGCAATAATATCTTGTTGGATTTTTTATTCTAATCCTATAGAAGTGAGGCCTAATTAATAATGAACTCATACAATGAGTGCCAAAATTCTAAAGGGAGTAGACGTAATGAAAATTATCTTTGCAATCGCTTTGTACTGCTTGGTTGGACAAGTGGCCTTAGCCAACGACGGAACCGTTCCTTACATCGAAGTAACTGGTGTGAATCCTTCTCAAAACGACGTAAACACATCTGTGCAAGTTTATGGTGGAGACACCAAGACGTTCTTTGATGTTTTACCATCTGACTCTACCATGCCAGAGTACTCTCGTAGTATTTCGTTCATCAGTGGATCTTACATAGGATCAATCTGGTGTACAAAAGAATACACAAGACCTCACTCTGTTGCTCAAATGGACGACTATTCTTGTAACTTTGGTTACTACAAGAAAAACCAATGGAACGATCCACTCAGCCCAGAAGCCGAAAGTGACTCCTATAACCTTCTCGAAGCCGAGTTTTCCTGGAAAACAATGGAAGCCGGCCATGACATCGGTGTTACCGGTATTTACCCCATCGGCATCAAAGTCGAGGAGAGTTGGCAAGAGGTCTATTCTTTCTATGGGAAACAAGCTCATTTTGTCGCAGAGAGAGTTATCTCTTCAGCGGGTGGCTACATCACTATGGCAAGCCGAGGCTACACGGTTGAGTTACGTTGTGTGAAAAACTACAACAATCCAGTCACCGAAGATGCGAAAGAAGACTACAAGTGTAGCTTAAATATCAAAAGGAACTAGGAATAAAAGATCACAGCATAAAATCAAACAAATTCGTGTTTACGGTCGCATTCTTTGCGATCGTAAACTTTTTTTTGCTGTCTCACGTCTCAGAATACCGCTTTGATCACCTAAAGAGTGTCAATTGGGACATCGTCTTAATGCTAACTCCGTCGGGACTGATCAATAATACGCTTGTCGACAGCGGTCACTATCTGAATCCCTATTATTTTAAAGAGATTCAATTGCCGGAAGGCTTTAGCTTCTTCCCGACGCTGTTGTTTGTCATGATTCAGACGGTTCTGTCTGGTCTTCTTTTAGTGAAGCTCTCAGCCCGGAAATCAAAATGAACTGGCATTACCTCTATATCTTTTTCCAGTCCAATCTTCTCGAAGTGCTGTTTCTTGTCTTTTTTTACCCCATGTTTGCGAAATCAAGACCGCAATGGCTAAAAGTAGCGCTTTTTGTCACCTTGGCGAACTCGATGACTCATCCTTGGGTGGTGTTTTTCCTGGTCAAAGGACCGTGGACCTATATAGGCGGTATTCTCGTTGCGGAAGCATTTGCTATCGTGTCGGAAGTTTTTTTGCATCGTTATGCTTTAGGGCTCAACTATAGGGAAGCGATCATTGGTAGTGTTGTTGCCAACCTGATTTCTTGGCAACTTGGACCCTTACTCACGGGGATTTTGTTTCTCTCCGATAAGCTTTAAATCAATCTTGTGATCGTGCGTTCAAACATCTAACACCCCCTATCGAAAGCGTTAGAGAAGATAGAGTGAGTGACGACTGGATGAATGCAAACGAAGCAAAAGCATACGGTCTCATCACAAACATCGTCGAAAGTGGTGATGAGGTTTCATCGGTTTAGATTTCTTAACGAAGATAAAGGTGGCGCTTACCCACCATCTTTTTTTCTGCATTTTGAGTCAATGACTGTGTCAAATCAAACTTCGATCAATCGCAAAATTAAAATTTCCTTTTTAAATTAAATACTTCTATCCTTTGTCCGCTTGGCACATAGGTTGCTTAGAAATCATATGTATTCATATATTTCAGTAGCAGATACTGACACCCCTAGGGAGATATTGTCAAATTTAGTGGATCAGAAATTTAGGCAGCCACCACTTCTCGGA
>CAZBDM010000152.1:7553-8596 GCA_964490675.1 uncultured Oligoflexales bacterium | reverse complement strand
GACTCGACAATGATATCACCATCATGCTCTTGGACGATACCATAGGAAATAGAAAGACCTAGACCGGTACCTTTACCTTTTTCTTTGGTCGTGAAGAATGATTCGAAGATATGTTCTTTAACGTCCTGCGACATACCAGGACCTGTATCAGAGACCCGGCAAACAATTTTATCTGTGAACTCTTCACAGCATATTTTTAGTTGTCTCTTTTGAGATTGTTCCATTGCGTCACAAGCGTTATTGATGATGTTGATAAAGACCTGCTCAAGCTGATTGTATCGCCCTTTCAGTTCGATAGTCATACCTTCTGTTTGGTTTGTGACATCGATACCGATAAATGTCAGTGGCTTTTCGCAAAGAAGAAGCGAGTCTTTAATGACATCACTGAGATTTATCACTTCTGATTCCTCAACACCTCCACGAGAGAATACCCTCATGTGATCCGTAAGACGGGAGATCCTTTGGACAGCTTTTTCTATGCGGGAAGTCGCTTTTTCAAGGATTTCTTTATTATCTCCATTACTCTCAGCAACCATGCTGTTGTAACTATCTATGATTGTAAGTGGCGTTCTGATATCATGCATAATGCCAGTTGCGAGCTCTCCAATCGCTGCTAGCTTACTGGATTGAATAAGTTGAGCTTTCAAGCTTTTCATTTCGCGGGTATCACGAATAATCGAGAAGGTCTTTACGAATTTACCCTGGTTATCGTAAAGAGAGAACGAACGAATCTCGACGTCGATTAATTCTCCCTTTTTGGTTTTAAGACGACTACTGACACTTTTTATGCCATCTACTTGCAACTGCTTTAGACCTTTTTTGACATAAGGGACGATTTCGTCGTCATAGATTTCAAAAACACTTTTGCCAATCAGCTCTTCTATCTTATAACCGAGAAGCTCTGCGGCTTTAATGTTAGTCGAAACGATTTTACCTTCACTGTCGACTGAATGGATGATGTCTGGAAAGTGATTGACGAGCTCTTCGAAGATATCTTTAGAAGACAAGCCACTTTCGACTTGTTCTTTAAGCTGAAGTTCATC
>CAZBDM010000152.1:0-7543 GCA_964490675.1 uncultured Oligoflexales bacterium | reverse complement strand
CTTTTCTTGCCGAGTTACTCACTAAGATGCGATCCTATTTTTAGATCCAATCACTTATTATGGCCTCGATTATCGCCCACCCAAAATCAATGATTACTTGTTTTGTAAGAATTAACCATCATAGGACTCATCGGAAAAGAAAAACAATTTCCTCAGTTTAATTTGAACAATTTGACTTATCTGACTGAAAACCTTATATTTTGACCGACTTCGACCTGTCTGTAAGTGGTAAAAATGTCAGATAAACCTTCGTTTTTTTCATTGAATTCTCAAGAGATCGAAAAGTGGATCGCTGAAAAGGGACTTCCATCCTTTCGAGGCCGTCAACTTATAGAATGGCTTTTTCAAAAAAGATGTTTTAGTCCTGAAAGAATGTTGAATCTGCCAAAGAATTTAAGAGAGATACTCAACAATGAGTTCGACTGGCAGCTACCCCACGTAATCGAGAGAGTCGACAGCGAGGACGGAGCAAGCAAGCTTCTTATGAGAGGCCAGCGTGATCAAGTTGTCGAAGCAGTGATCCTTCGCTATGAAAACCGCACGAGCTTATGCGTATCAAGTCAGGTTGGTTGCAAGCTGTCTTGCAGTTTTTGCCAAACGGGTAAACTAGGCTTCTTTCGTCATCTCTCAGCATCCGAGATCGTTGGCCAGTTCTGTTTAGCCCAAGAAATCGTTGCGGCAGAGGGGCGTAACATCTCCCATATTGTCTTTATGGGTATGGGAGAACCATTAGATAACTTTGACAACGTCATTAAAGCAGTTAATCTTTTTATCGAAGATTATGGCATGTCTTCCAAGAAAGTCACTCTGTCAACTTCTGGTATCGTTCCGAGAATCGAGCAACTCCCGGAGGTCACTACCGCAAGCCTTGCCCTTTCCCTGCATGCTTGCCGCGATGAGTTGCGTAGTGAAATGATGCCGATTAATCGCAAGTATCCTCTCGCAAGACTGAAAGAGTCTTTGATACACTACCAACAGCAAACAGGAGCCAAGATTACCTTCGAGTACATTCTGATTAAAGACTTAAATTGTGGACGAAGAGAAGCCAAAGAACTCGTCAAGTTTGCTCATGGTTTAAAGGTGAAAATAAACCTTATTCCATTCAACAGTCACCCTGGACTCGCCTATCAACGCCCAGACACAGCTGATATCAGAGCTTTTCAAAGCTACCTGACCGAGCGCTCTTTCGCCGCTCCGGTCAGATACAGCCTAGGACTGGAAGCTTCGGCAGCATGTGGTCAGTTAGCCGCCAAAAACAGATTATCCCTCCAAAACATCCCTAAAAGACAGTCTGTTTTAAAAAACGGCCAATCTTCGCAGCTTTCTCATTAAGATTTTTAAAGATACCTTGCAATAAACCCTAAAAACAGTTAATTGACTAGCGAATGCTAATAAAAAACAATGATATTTTTCGCTTTTTAGGGGAAAGCAAAGATGGATCAAGCTATTCGGCTAGCAGTGCTGCCGGTTTTACTCATTTGCTTATCTTGTGGCCGCCAAACGGAAGAAACTTCGCAGCTAGATGCTGCTACCTTTGAATACAACAAACACTACAGCCAGCTTGGCTCCGGGATAAGAACTTTCACCGAGCGCAGATTGCCAAAAGTTTGTGTGACAAATGATCCACCTGACGCTGTCAGTGAAACATCAAACTCCGATCTTCATATCACAAACCTGCAGATGCCTGCCGGAGAAAACACTCAGGCTATCGCCTATCCAATGTCATGGAGTATCACTCATGTTTCCGACCAATTTGAGCTCATGCAAAACTTAGAAGTCAGTCTTGCTGCCCAGTTACGTATACAGGGTATATCTTTAGGAGCGGTTGAGCTCTCATCGAAAGCAAATCTTGCACGCATGGCTAAGTTTAATCAGAAATACGAGCACCTTTTAATTAAGGTTAAAGTAGATGGCCCAGTTGTAAGTGTCGACGGTAAACACCTAAGACTACGAGATAAATACACCCAACAAGAAGACGAAAGCCTCCAAGATTATATGGGGCGATTGTTAATGGAGTGTGGCGACAGCTTCCTCAAATCCTACTCACTTGGAGGATATTTTTACGGCCTGATTGAATTGTCACGCGATGACTTCGAAAAGAGCTTTAGCGCTGATTTTCAAATCAGTGGCAAAGTCGATGCAGGAAGCAAGGGAGGCGACTTGGAAAAGCAGATTAAATCTGCAAGCAAAGACCACAGAGGCTCATTTAGTGGACGTATTAATATCGTTCAAGCCGGTGGGGACGACGACCAAGATGTCGTATCAACGATGAAACTTAATCAGGTCAATGTTGGTGAAATCCTCGACCATGTCGTCAAGTTCCCGGGCATCGTTAAAGCAGAACCCGCCATCATAGATACGCATTATGCCGACTACACCACTCTTCTCTACGAAGCCATTGACCTCGAACATAGCCGCGTCCATCATATCGATCACGCACCAGAGACTGCAGCCATGTCAGAACCTGAGAAGAAAGAACACCTTTCAAGGTTGATCAAAGAAACCATATTCCGCTACGAGAGTAATCAGCTCTATCTTGGTGAATTGGGTGATCGCATGTCAGCGCTGAGCCGCTTAAAAGTCGCACTCGATATTCAAGATGGTATCGTTGAAGAAGATGTAACCGCCACCGAAGCAGGATTCATGAAATCAGCGCAGGCTGAAGTCTTAACACCTCGACAGATTTACAGAAAAGCGATGGATACCATTCATCAGACTCTCAAAGAATGCTACGTCAATTTTGTCGAATGTGATATCCGAGGGTTACTGGCCAAACCAGAGGTAAACGCAAATGTTTACCATATTCTTGAATCCCTCGAAGGACGTCAAACAGACGACATGCAACTCGATCCCGAGCCGAAAGCCTATTTCCATAAGTATATGTGCGGCGAAGACCAGAAGGCCAACTTAACTCGTGAAGACTTAGATCGAAAAGACATTAGAGTTGATCTTCACGGACATTTCAAAGATCAGGGCATAGCGACTTTTCGAGATAATGGCTGGATGCCTGATTACTATGCCTGTGTCTGGTTAGACACAGCTTGTGATCTGCCTGACGGTACACAGGGGACATTTGTCTTTTTCCCCGACAGAACTGAAGCACAACGCTTCGCCTGCTCGCGCATAGAAAGAAACCAGTTTAGCAAATGTCATGTTGCTTGCTTTGATCAAGACTAAGTACTATCCTCCACCTTGTTTAGATACGTTGAATCTAAAGGTAGGGTATTCTCATGAAATTCTTAAGTTTAATGTCTTTCCTCCTATTGATGACCATCTCTCAAACGTCTTTCGCAGAGAGAAAAGTCGGCGAAATCACCGAAAGTGAGAGCACCGCCATTAAGCGTAGAGTCGAAGCCCGCAACTATACTTTGTTCGCTTTTGGTCCCTCTAACTTTAGCAATATGAGTCAAACATACGGAGCTAAAAGCATCATGCTTGGCTATTTATACGAGGTCAATCCATACGCAGCCGTGACTCTCAAAATGGAAGGTGGATTTCAATTCGAAGATAAAAACGAGTCAATCATCGCCGGCACCTTGGGTGGACGAGGGTACTTTACGCCTTACGATATTTCACCTTTTTTGGGAGCTGACTTTGGTTACGGTGGTGCTGTAAGCGATGACGATGATATTGATAATGTGGCTGGATGGGCTGCAGGCGTCAGTGGTGGCGTCGTCTTTTTCCGAACAGCGAGCGTTCAACTGCAGCTGTTTGTCAGACACTTGGTAATATTCAGTGATAATAAAGAAGGACAGCCTGGACACTCAAGCCTTAACCTCGGTATCGCTTTTTAAAGGTTGTCAAAGTAATCCAGCTTGTTTTGGTAACGGCCTATTTTGGAGTAGATGTCGATTCCCGACATGATCCGGCCGATGATGTCAAAGTTGTTGAAATTAACATCTTTTGCGACTGTTACTTTGAAAACACCATTGTCGTTCTCTGCTTCTAGCTCAGTCATTTCAGAACTGCCTTTGTCTATCAGTGAAAACGAAATAGCCGCTTTACCTAGTTCGAGATGAGAATCGGTTGTCTTATCGTCTGCAAAGAACGCACAAGTGATTTCTTTTTCTGTATCACCTTCAGGTCCGCCTGCGCATCGTAAGTAGCTTTTATTGTAAACTTTTGGATCAGTGTCGTCTTCTTCTGTTTCTTTCTCTGTTTCACCCTCACCCCCTGTTTCCATCGCGGAATTTCCAGCTTGAGCATTTTGATTGGCAGATTGATCAAACTGACTGGCTTGCTGAGGATTAACATTTGAGCCGTTTTGCGATTGCGTCGCGTAGGAATTGCTCTTCGTCTTTTTTCTCTCAGGAGAACTGCTACAAGCAGATAAACACACGAAAAAAATAATAAGTACGGCTTTCACTTGCCTAAAGATGAACATAAGTCTCTCTCGTATTGCCCTCATATTTCACATACCCTTGGTCATGATATCGGATCAACAGGCCCTCAACCCAACCCAAGAGCATAACATGCTGTATTATTTATTTTTTTGGTGTTTTAATTAGCAGTGCTTTAACAGTCATATTCACTTAAAATGATACTAAACAGAAACTTGTCGGGAGAACCTTTCGATGTACCTAGCCGCTGCTATTTTACTGTCATTGTTTATCTTTTCTGGCGATCTTTTGGCTTGCCGTCAAACGAGGCTTAATTGGTCTAAGAAAAACATCGAGTTTATTCTTCAAGATCTCGTCAAATCATACAACCTCCCTGGGGGCGGAGGCATCTCTTCGATTAAAGAAATCAAGACGGCTGTCTACGAAGTAAGGCTTCCTCAAGAGAAAAGAGTGGATGTGATGACGTACCATCTCACTTCTGATACACAGTGTCGAGTGAGTCTTGTTAAAAAGTCCTCGGCATCAAAATCACAACCCTAAGACCCTCATATCCATTAATGGTAGTGCTCAAAAGATATTCAGAGCAAGCATTTTTTCCTACTTATTCTGGATGTTTAAGGATGCAAATTTGATCTTTGTTGTGCTTTGTCGTACCCATACCGGATGTCCTTTTGGCTCTCAAACATATTATCTTTTGTATTTTTAAGCCTTGCTTTCTCTTCGCCTTTGTTGAGCAAATCCTCTAGCTACACACAAGTTGCAGGGACTAAAGTCTTTACGATTTCGCTCGATGAGCTGATATTGTCGAAAATGAAGACCGGTCGCGCATTTGATAAGTGGGCGGCCATCGATTTTCTTGCATTACGTCTTGATAAATTCGCTAATCCTGGAGAGTTCATCGCTATTGCTATTGAAGTCCCTAAGGATGCAGAACAGGCCGCAAATCTCATAGCACACGATATTGCTAATCTCCACAATGGAGCCGCTGTTTTTACGAATAGCGGTACCATCGTAGCCATCGATAGCGACATCTCATTTCAGAAGATCATCGGTCACACGACCCATCCCGCAATAGAAGACGAAAGCTTAAAAACAGTGAACGATACAATGATCAAAAGCGTATCCTCTCATCTTAACGGAAAGTATATTGTATTCTTCGGGGATAAAAACAAAGCTTCTCTTAAAAAAGACAAACAGAGAAGAGCGCTCAAACCAAAAGACTTTGCCAAAGCGACCATGAGAGGCTCGATTGTCGCTTCCACGACCGCCCTCACCCTAACTTACATGAATAGAAGCACCGCCGAGCGTCTCTCTGATAATATCGCAAATCTTGACCAATACATCATTCACGGCCTCTCTCTTGGTGGTATGTCAGCATATTTTTATTTTCGAAATCTTGCACAAAAAGCCATTTACAACACCCATACAACGATTTTTTCGAAAAGCTTACGCCCCCTTGAAGACAAGTTTAGCGTCACCTTTCGTCTGTTCCTTGTCGAACTCTTTTATATAGGTCCTGCCAATCTTTTCGCTTTTCAGTGGGGGTTTTCGCCTGAGCTCCAAACCGTTTCGCAATTGATTTGGCAAACCTTGTATTTATCGCTTGTTTTTACATTAACATCGGAACAAATCTATCCTTCGACATTTCGTCATCAGGAAGCCCTCGAAAGTATCGCAAGAGAGAGTGATATTCCGACGGGAAAACTTGAAGCAACAATCAAAAAACTAGAAGACCAAGTGGATACTCTGACGGTGACATATTCGGTATTCACTAGTGTTTTGGCGGCTGTTGCTATATCTGGCAACGAACTCGCTGAGAATCTTATGATCGGAGGTGCTGTAGCCTTCGTTGTCACACAATACATCGTCACCGCTTCTTTGCGTCGATTGCCAGAAGACAGACAATTAGTCCATATAAATAGCGGAGTGATAGGGAGCTTTGCACGAGCGGTCACTGTTGATCGCAAATATTTTGTTGAAACAATGCATGAAGAAATTAAAGCAATCGTCGAGAAATTAAAGGATCCCACCAAACGCCCTAAGCTTCGCGATATTTTTTCCTATGTCGAGGATAAGGTTCACAATGGCGGAATTTTATTACATTACGATATCAGTGATTTTTGGATCAGATCAGAAAAAGCTTATCATTCTTTTTTAGACAATTTACAAATGCAAACCTTCAGGGCTTATGTTTCGCCTTCATCTATCATGGATGAATTAAGAAGAGAATCTCGTTTTTTCATGTCAACTTGTGAGAGATCGGTTGCAGGACTCCTTTGGCCAAAAAGAATGGTGCCTTTTGTCTTCCGCTGACCGCACTGCAAGGATGTTCATTGAGCTCTGCGGCACCTGGGGACACAAGACAACTACTTTCCTATTCCGTCAATGTTGTTATTGTAGAGATTAATTAGAGTAGACTCAGGAAAAGTAAAAGTATGGATCTTTTCAATGTTGATTTGAGAAATATCTAGCTCAAGTAGGTAAATATAGAGACTGTCAGCCTTACTGGCTCTTTTCCAACATTGCCCGAGAACGGCCCCTTGCTCAATGAGACTCTCAGCTTTACTTTTATCATCTGAATCTATATTTGTTTTCATTAACTTACCATCGCTGTTGTCCTTACGGAGTGTTTCAAGAAGCTCAGTAGGTACTTGGTCGAGAGATTGACAATAATCTCCACTAACAATTTCAGTTGCAGAAATACAGCTTAGATCACTATCGATAGCTTGACCATCTGCATCTTGACAAGCTAAGCGACTGTCCTGCCAGTTTTGCAGGGTGAGAGTCTCCATAACTACACTTTCTTGATAGCTTTGTTCCTCACTTTGTAAACGTTCAATTTGACCATTGTCTTCGCTTAGAGTCAAAATTAAGACAGTTGGCTTTTCAAAAACAAACAGATTTGATTCGGGTCGCGTCGAAAGATAAAAAGAGTCACCTGAACGACCGTTAAACTCAATTTGAAATTGCCCGTCTTTATCTGTGAGAATAGTGGCAATTGCTTCACCACGACTTTTGTCATCGTGGTAATCTTTCTCGGTTTCGTACTGCTGGTCTTTATTTTCGAAAATAGAAATCAAAATATTTTCAGAGTTTTCAAATTCGTCATTTGCAGCACTACCTCTGATGCGATATCGATTGTCATCCGTTTTTACAATTTCAATGGACGCAATAGAGGTGAGGTAACCCGGCACACTTTCACC
>CAZBDM010000151.1:6864-8699 GCA_964490675.1 uncultured Oligoflexales bacterium | reverse complement strand
GTCGTCGTAGGTGACAAAAACAGTCGTTTCGAAGGAACTCGTATCAGCAATGTAAACCGTGGCGGTGCTGAGGTCGACTCGATCACCTTGATTGATAGGGATTTGCTTAACGATTCCAGATATTGGCGCGTAGACCAGATGATCTCTCACTTCACTGCGCAAGCCGTGCGGTCTGACCTTTAAGAGAGCTTGGTCTTTTCTGACAAACTGGCCTTCTTTGACCAAAATTTGCGCTATCGTACCGCTGACATCTGAGTAACTGGCTTGTTTTCTCTTTGCAGCAATAAAGCCACCGAAGTAAATGGGCTCGAAGAGTTCCTGCTCTGCAAGGGTGGTGGCAAAGACTTTAATGGGTTCTTTCTCACCCTCTGATTTCTTCTCTTCTCCAAAAGTAAGAGTAGAACTAAAGACAACCAATAGTAAGATCCAAAGCTGTGACCAAATCCGCATTTCGACTCCCCATTTTATGCCATATTGACTCGCTAGAATGTATTATCGATTGAGTTAGATGAGAGACTACTAAAAGTCAACGAGACAGTCACTGAATGGTCTGTGACACGCTACCAACCTCTTGTTCTTGCTTGTTTCATCTTAGCTCTCTAACGCAGCGCTGCTAGAACACCCTCGACGAAGCAACATCAGTGCCAAAAATTAACCCAATCATCTTGTCGTGGTGGTGGCAAAAAAAGTGTTGGGTGGACGGAATTTGGGCCAGCTCATTGAGTTGTAAATAATCATGATAAGCGGGGAAATCTTCAAATATTTCAGATGGATAGTCAAGGAATGTCGAACGCAACACCTATCCGGTTGTAACGATTAGCATTTCTTGAGGGTGGTGAATTCTTGCGATATAAGAAGGTCTGCACTGAGCAATTGGTCCACATCGCTAAAATAAGGGCAAAATATGACGATCAAAAATCGTTCTAGGATGTTCATCACCCTCATTATGATGGTGTTCGGATATGCTTTTTTATTCGAATTGCGAGCTGATCCAGATCCCCGTTACGAAATGACTTTAAAAAATCACGGTGACTATGAAGTAGCGATCGTTTCGGCTGAATATACTGGTTTCTTGCATACCGGCGGTCTCGGGCATGCGACTCGTGATACGGCGAATGCGCTTGTTCAAAAGGGATTTAAAGTCGTCGTTTATATGCCTTACTACGAGACGATGGGAGATCAACAGGCTAAGGTTGTTTTTGATAAGCTCCTCCACTTTGATAAACGAGGCGATCAGTATCACGTTCACGAACGTTTCACGGTCAGCGAAAAAGTTTTAGACAACGGTGTGACATTACGTCTCGTCAGACATCATTCTGACGGCTATCAAGATTATTTTGATAACCGTGTTGAAGAAGGCAAAAAACCCATCTACACCCACCAACATCCGGCGGGAGTGTTTGGTGCGTTCAATAAAACAATATACGAGCACCTTGTTAGTCTCGCGCCTGATCGAAGACCACAAACAATCATTCTTAATGATTGGACAGCTGGTCCTTTGGCGGGATTTATCCGCTATGCCGACAGAAGTCTAGAGCTCGATATAAGTGTTATGGCCGCAATTCACAATATTAAACACCAAGGAGAGTTTCCTCCGGATGTCTTTGGCTGGATTGATATGCCTCCAGAAGCTTTCTACGGGAGAGACGGACTGTCGGGTTATGAGTTTCACGGCAAGATCAACTTTCTAAAAGGTTTACTTGTAAATGCAGACTTTGTTTATACCGTTTCCTTAGTCTACGCCCTTGAAACCGCGAGAAGTAGATTTGGTGCTGGTCTTCATGATATCATTCGACATCTTATCGCTACGAACAGATTAAGCGGCGCTCCCAATG
>CAZBDM010000151.1:603-6854 GCA_964490675.1 uncultured Oligoflexales bacterium | reverse complement strand
CCCGCCCCAACAGTACGCCGAGACATTAAGATTTACGTTCAACGAGCAAGATCTCGTTGGCAAAGCGCAAGGAAAAGCCTTTCTTCAAGAAAGATTTAGATTACCGGTGCGCAGCGATGTTCCCGTTATAACCTTAACATCACGGGTTGACGAGCAAAAGGGAATGGACTGGTTATTAGCTGACGGGGAACATGGTGTGTTGGCAAGGCTTCTCGATCAACGAGATGTTCAGGTCGTTTTAATCGGCGATCCTCCAGAAGGCTCTCCTTATAAAGCGATCCTCGATAAGATGGTGGCCAATCCTGCTTGGAAGGATAAGTTTCGCTACTTCGCCTTCTCTAGTGAACTTGAATACTTCATCAGTATGTATGGGGACTTCTTTATTAACGCGGCATGGTTTGAACCTTGTGGTGTCAACCAAATGATTTCTTTTCGTTATGGAACGGTGCCTATTGTAAGCTGTGTCGGGGGTCTTAGAGAGATGGTGCATCATCGTATTAACGGCCTGTTATTTGATATCAAGACATTTGCCGACGGTAAGATTGATATCGCGGCAACGATCGAGTCGGTTTACCAAGGGATATCAGAAGGGATCGAGATCTTTCGACATGACCCATTGCTGTTTCGTAAGATGCAGGTCAACGGTATGAACGAAAAAGTGGATTGGTCACATCGTATCAACCGTATTACAACAATGATTTACTACGCCCGCATGCGCGGCTGGCAGTTTTTACCCGATAATCATGGTGGAGTGGTCTTGAGTCCTGAAGTTCTTGTTGGAAAAATGCCGGCGAAGCCTTGTGAATTAGCAGCGGGGTCTTCGACCTTACAGTTTGCCAAGCAATGGAATCGTGTTGCGATTGCTGCACCTTAAACGAGATTCTTCAGATTAATCGGTGTTCAGCGCAGCGTTTGGCAGGGAAGAAAGACAATCAATAGGATCAACTCTTACTTTGATTTTCGCTTTTGGTAAGATTTCGTCTCGATTTTGGCGAGAGCTACTTAGTCATATCGACCAGTGAGTAGTGAGACTGATCAGTAAGTCGACGAAACGCTTTGCTTCAATTAGACAACGCATCAATAATACTTCCTAAATTTTTGGTACAGAACTTGAAATCCAAGACCACGGTGGCTTTTAATGCCCCTGCTTTTAATGGATGTCAATAACTTTTTGTGACCGAGGAAGTTGAAGTAATGAGAAGCGCAATAACAAAAGTATTTTTTTTGATGGCACTGTTTAGCCTCATCAATTGTTCTACAAAAACGGAAGACAATACCCTTTCGTCAGACAACGAAGGGTCAGATATCGATCAGCAAGGAAAGGGCTCTGTCATTCAGGCTGATGGTGTGACTTACAGTTCCTTAGTGTTTCAGTATCGAGAGTTCTACATGAACGAGACGAAGAAAGATGAGGAAGGAAAAAGGGATTTATACTTAAAAAAACATTGCGACATTTACGAGAACGGTGTTGTTAAATACTCTGGGTATTTCGGCATCTCGGTTGGCGATTTTGCATCCGCGACGGAACGTTCCCACACTAGCGAAATTGCAACGACGGCCTCGATTTCGTCTCACGACCAATTTGTTCGCCTCGTGCGCGACAAAGTTGATCGTTTGGTTAAAGTTTCAGACTATTCGAGCCCGATCATGCTACCCGAGCCGATGAAGGAAAATTTTTACGTCGAATCTGCACCAAGACAAGACTTTCAAATCGGGATTCTTTACTTAGGGGTTTCAGCCACGCAGACCTCATCGCGAGCATATTTCTATACCGAGGGTAAGATTGAAAACCTTGAGATGAAGCCAGTTGAAGAAACAAGGCAAATAAGAGAATACGTCGATCGTAACTGTAAATAATGCCAGATCTTAAAACCTGGTATCAATAGATGAGGACCTGTGAAGATTCACAGGTCTTTTTTACGTCAACAACTTTTAATGATATCTGAGTGTTATTAAAGATTTGTTAAAAATAAGCTGCATTTTTAATCAATGATCATTTGTTGCGGACATTTCTGCGGTCCTCTCCTAGAATAATGATGGTTCGAAATGGTGGTGGGGAGACGAAGCTGGTGAAATCGAAACGTACAAAAGACAAACAGCGATCTTTTGCTTTGGCAAGAGAAGTGAGCAGAGTAGGGGTTGCTTGGCTAAAAAACGGCGTCGTTGGGCTTCCTGTAAAGATAGGATACTCAGCGATCAGCGAACCGTTTGTTGATGGCCCTTTAAATAGTGAGCGCTTTTTTGAAATAGTTGGAGACTCACTCCTCCACCTGTTTAGCGATCTCGGTCCTGTTTACGGTAAAGCTGGTCAAGTGATGCTTAGTCAATTGTCTGGCAAAAGTTTGAAAGTCGCTGAGACTCTGCATCTTGATCGACTTTATGGTGACTGGCCAGCGTTGCCATTTGACCAAGTCGAAGACATTCTCGACCATGAAATTCCAAAGTGGCGCAGTGCTTTTAAGGTGAGCCCGGTTGCGATTGGGGTCGCTTCGATGGCGCAGGTCCACCAAGTGACTGATAAAGATGGTCGAACCTGGGTAATTAAAATTATCAAGCCTGACGCCTGTAAAAGAATGGCGGAAACCGTCAGCGCTGTTGAGAAGATGATTTCTTACTTGCAGCCACTTGCCGTAACGTCAACTTCTCATGCCATGATAAGAGATCTCAAGGATCTATGTAACGGCTTTAAAAAAGAGGTTTCTCTTAATCTTGAAAGACAAACGATAGAAAAAGTCAGGACGAAGCTCGCTGCTAAGCGCCAAAAGCTTCTCAAGGTACCAGAGGTTAACCGACAATTTAGTACCGATAAGGTTCTGACAGTAGAGTTTTTTGAAGGGCATTCCTTAAAAAACATTGTTTCCGGGAAAGTCATTCTTCCTCTCAATACGAGAAAGAAGTTAGCGCGTTCTCTACTCCACGAACTTCTCGTGCAAGTTTTTGAGATGGGGCTTTTTCATGGTGATCCGCATGCAGGAAACCTGATTCTTCTAGAAGATGGAAGCCTCGGATTATTCGATTGGGGGTTAGCTGGAGAGCTTAAGGAGCGTGATCGGCACCATATTGCAAACGTATTGAAGGCGGTCATTACAATGGATATGGAAAGATTGGTCGAGGCTCTTTACGAACTTGGTCAAGATTCGGGAGCCGGTGCGAGCAAAAAAGATGTCGAAAAAGAAGTGAAAAAGATTGCAATAAAACTGAAACATGCAAAAGAAAAAGCTAAAAAAGTCTCCTTAACAGAAATGATAGAAATGTGTCTTAAGGGAGCTGGTAAACTGCAGATAGAGCTGCCAGAAGGGCTTCTTCTGATGTCAAAAAGTCTTATTACTATTGAGGGTCTCGCCAAAGGAATCGACCCACAGGTGCCACTCAAACGCATTGCGTCGCCAGTTCTTTTAAAAGCTGCTAAACCAGGATTCCAGGATTTTGTGCAGATCACCAAAAAGCTGCCTAAGCTTGCGAAACAATTCTTCAACTAAAAAGGTGCGTATTGAATACATCTATTCGGCTATTTATTTCTACTCTTCTATCATCAATCATTACCTATGCGAATGTCAGCTACGCGGCATCGACATTAATTTTCGGTGATAGTCTTGCAACGGGCGCAGCGACACACCCTGAACTGAAGTATGACAGTCAAATATTGTTACAGGTCTTTGATGAACAAATTAAAGTCACTGCTGATAAAGAACAAATCGTTCAATATGTCGGACCTGAAAACAATAATCTTAACCTTGTGACACCGACTTATCTTAGACCAACGATTAGAGAGTTTAGAGGGGGTCTTGATTGGGCTGTTACCAATCTTATGGATATTCTATCGGCTCACTATCTTAATACTGCTGAATATAGCTGGGGGTATCTGACTGCCACAAAACTTGGTTGGAACAAAGAAGTCTATATGGCAGCTCGCAACGGTGCGCGCATCATCGATCTTCCTAGACAAATAGATCGCTATCTCAGTGCCGGTTATAAACAGTTCCCGGAGAAAATTTTTATTCTTTTCACAGGTAACGATCTCTGCGGTCAGTCTTTAGATCTTGTCACTAAGACTGAGGATTTTAAGAAGCAGATGATAAGGGGACTCAGATATTTACTGATCAATGGTCAGGCTTCGCCTGCGGGAACAGACATTTATGTTTTAAACTATTTATCAGTTCTGCAACTGGTAACAGGTCAGTCTATTTTAGATAAAGAAGTTGTTGCTCATGGTCAGAAGACGACTTGTCGCAAACTGAGGGAAAATGCTTATCAACCTATGCAAGGAACGATGCCGTCTGATCAACCAAGAGCGGCTGTTAATCTCTCTAAGCGTTGTGATGAGTTTCAATTTGAATGCAGTCTCTTGGCTAGTTTTGTGCCGATCTCACTGCCACCCAATCCAGCCGCTATGTGCCCGACGCTTTTTGCCCACCCGAAGATTGTCAGCGGACACGTCAGCCAGCTTGCTAACCGTGTGAGAGCCTACCGAAAGGCGACCAAAGAATCTGTTGGCGAAATGAATCGCTTTGCTAAGACCAAGTATCCGTCTGAAGACTTCAAATTTTATTACCTAGAAGATACAGGTCATATCACTTTTGAGGGAGAAGATATCGCTGATGATTGCTTTCATCTAAACCTGGTCGGTCAAAAGAAGCTTGCTGAGGTGGTCCGAAAAAACATACTAAAACTCACTGACGACGCACAATCCTCTTCCAGTGATCAGGGAGCTCAGTGAAATAGCAAAAACAACCGGAACATCGTCCCGGTTGTCCGCGAAGTTTTCAGGTCTGACGATTAACGCTTTCTTTTTAAGAAAACATCAACAGAGTGAACTTTAATATTGCCTCTCAGGTCGATTTGCCATCTTCCTCTATCGCGTGAAGCAGGGCTTTCGAAACCGATGGAGTGATAAGTTCTGAAGCGATTATTGCGAAACGCTCTAGGGTTGCCATCGATTGTTTTAAATGCAGTGCTAGAGCCATTTGCAAAGAGTGAAGCTTGCGCTGCGCCGTGCTTTGATTTGGCGACGAGTTTAACTCTTATAAGCTTGTAATCAGCTGGAGTGATGCCATGTTGATCGCGAAGAGCTCTCTTTAAGAAAAGCGTGTTTTCTCCTTGGAGGTGGTCCCCATAGTAGTCAATAGTAAACTTCTTAGCTCTGTTAGGCTTTTTTACGACTAGAACAACTCGTTTGACTTTGATGTTGCCTTGCAATTTGATTTGCCAGCGACCGTCAGAGCGACGTGAGGGGTTTTGGAAAATTTCACGATCATAAGTAGCTGGACGGTTCGAGCGGAACTCACTCGGTGTGCCATCAAGGGTTTGCCAGCGGGTTGAGTTTTGACCAACAACGAGTTTCGCTTCACCTTGGCCGTGACGCGACTTCGCAACAAGACGAACTCTTTGAAGCTGCAGGCGATCAGCAGAGATGCCATGTTGACGCTGTAGTTTTCTCTTTAAAGCAAGAGTGTTTTCACCACGTAGGTTAACATCATCGTAATCAAGGACGTAACGCTCGGTGTCGCCACCGCGCTGTGCGTGTGAAACCGTAGAAACCGTTGCTGTTGTGCCGATTGCTAACAAAGCGATAGCAAGAGACTTAAGTGTCTTTTTCATCTTAACTCCTCCCCTAGGAATTGGTGCTATTAAATCTGACGGATTAGTAATCCTGGCATGGCTATTACAAAGCTCGTGCCAAAAGGTGGAAGGCCTGATAGGCAGGTCTTTTACGGATTTCGCTGCAAATTGGCGTAGCAAATCGAGAATTGTTCGGTAACAAAATTAAACCACGAAGACAGACAAAGATGAACCGATCGTAGCAGTCGGAAGGATGTTAAAATTGCGTATTGTTTAATAACTAGAACTAGTCTTTAATGGGATCACAACAACAATTGAATAGCGAATGGGGCAGTGGTCGGGATAAGAATCGTGTTTGGCTAAGAGGTGGCCGCCCTTTTTAGAGGGTGGTCTTTTTTCTCTTGGTCGAGATCTTTTGCTGGTAAATGCGCGACAATCCGTAAGTCGTTAAGAAGAGGTTTGCTTTAGGTGCTTTCAAGTGAATGACTCTCCGGAGAGAGAAAGCTCGGGCTCAGAGACACATGACGACATTTGGGTCTTCGGATAGCCGCTTGAAAAGACCTTTAACATGATCGGCGCTTTTGGCCTTGAAGGGGACAGTGACAGATAGATACTTGTCACCTTTGCTCGATGTTTCAGTAATATCCTGAAGGTTGACGTCCGTTTCTGTTGCTTGAAAGTGTGAGAGAATG
>CAZBDM010000151.1:0-593 GCA_964490675.1 uncultured Oligoflexales bacterium | reverse complement strand
TGGCGGCTCTAAGTTGATCTGATTTGAAACCAATGACTTTTACTGAAAAATCGCACGGGAATGCGACCAACTCTTCTAATTTTTTACTTTTAATTTCGCGCATATCGAGTCTTTCATGCTCCAATCACAAGTGACTTGTTTAGTCGCCAAAAAGCGTCCTGTCAATCCCTTAAAAAGAAGAATCTCATTGTCAGCTTCATCTTCTTCTTTACAGCTCAGGGTTGTCTCTTGTTGTCTTTCATATGCTTTAAGTAAGCGATGATATGATCGATGAATTATTGCGCTTCGTGAGGTTCGAAGACAGCGATCTTTTTGACCTTAATGACCTTCTTAAGTTCTTTAAGACTCAACTCTTTTGTTTTGCCACCGGGCATTTTGAATGTCAGCGACTGGGCAATCAAGTTTGAGTTAAAAAAGTGGGCAAGAAATAAAAGTACGATTGAGAGTTTCATGATGGAGGACCTAAGTAAATATTTTAGACAACAGCATGGGCTGTTTCTATCGATCTTGGCAAAAAAAAGCAACGGTCTTTGGCCGTTGCTTTTATTCATCATGGATCCTCAAACGTAATTTGAGGAGATATACTTCTCTAA
>CAZBDM010000150.1:0-8739 GCA_964490675.1 uncultured Oligoflexales bacterium | reverse complement strand
CAAGTTCCTCATGAGTCTCTTGGTGTCAAGGGCTTTGTAGTGCGTCAGCCCTGGGGATATTTGTCAAAAGTCTTGACGAATGTGCCTGTTCTGATTAAAATATAAGCAAGGCGCTTATTATTTTAAGTGCCTGTCTTCATTTCTTTTATTAGCCTCCCTTTGTTTGGGATTGCCAAAAAATCCTAAACAAAAACCGCTAAAATCCGAAAAGTCCAAAGTAGTTGTTTTGAAATTGTTGCTAAGTAGATGATGTTTGATTGCTGTTGTGTAGAGGATTCCAGTCAGATGAAGAATGTAGTGTTCACCGTAATGATCGTCTTGTTATCTCTTTCTAGTTGTAAACCGATTCAAACCCCGCAAGAAAGTGATCTCTTTCAAGCTACCGGTACTCCCCAATCAGGAAAATTGCTTTATGGTAGGGAATTGCCAAGCCTTGTCGACAAAGATAGAGATCCCTATGTGATCTTTGCGAATAGAAAGAGAACAAGAGAAAACTATTATTTTGGAACCATCGAGATTATTGCTCCCATTCAAATGGCCGCCATTCGTTTGAAAGAAATGTTTAATCGTGAGCCTCTCCTTATTGGAGACATCTCTAAGGATGGTGGTGGTTGGATTGGTCATGGCAGTCACTACAACGGCACAGATGTCGACATTAAATACCCTACCAAAAGTGGCTTTTCTAGACCTGAGTTGACAAAGACGAAAACTGTCGGTGGATTTACTGATTTGGAATATTTGGCAGTCAATCGTTTTCGACCAGGAAACAGAAAAGGTATGATTGGGACCTCTTCTGTTGCAGAGTCAGATATTGACTATCCGCAAACAGCTAGGCTGCTTATGGAATTAGATAAAGCAGCGCGGCTCTTTACAAGAAATCGTACTTATATTACCCACGTATTTGCTACTGGGCCTCGTGTCGGTAAGCTGCGTACAGCTCTTAGAAATGTCGGTTACCCTCAATTAGCTTCACCATCAATCGTCATGAACGAGCCCTATCACGATGATCACATTCACGTGCGTTTTCGACCCGTCGCCAGTGATGAAATGGCGGACTTCGCAACTCTCATTGGTCGAGACCTGGCTTATACCGGAGGATCTGGAAACCTTGACCGTATAGCCGCTCAGATTCAAGATCAAGCTCTTCAAAGAAAGATTATGGCTGTTGTCAGTGGCGGTGCTGCCAGTGATGATGACGATGTGGGAGATTTTGTGAGGCAAAGATACGCTTCAACTCCGGCTGATTCTTTGCGTGATCTCATCCTTACTCCTGGGGCTCCCATTTTTAAGGCTGGCGAAGACACTGTCCTTTACCAGGAGGACAGCAAGCCTACGAAGATTGCGGCAATTGATGTCTTAGCTTCTAGAGATAAGATGTATGTCGAGGATCTTAATGGCGAGTTTATCGGTCTTGGTCTCGTTGAGGTTCAACACCTAAATGTTGAAGAACCAATCAATTGCCGAGGGAGCTTTAATAAAGATGATCGAGACATTCGTGTGATTATTGCAGATAGCGTCGTTCCTGCAAAAAACAACGGTAGGTTTGAAGCTTCAAAAGACCTTAACGAAGCTGCCGATGTCGTCTTGAGCGAAGGTGACCTCGTCAAGGTTAAAAAGCGTATTGGAAAATGGGCCCGGGTTAAAACGAATGACAATAAGACTGTGATGGTTCACCGCGGATATCTTTTACACGCAGCAACCGTATGTAAAGAGGTAACAAGGCAGACAAGATCGCAAAGTTGGTCTTCAGAATCTGCGACAACTTCAACAAGAGACAATTGTGATGGTCAAATTTTTGGCTGTTAGGCCCTCATAGCTTATAATAGCTTTTAGTCGTTAATATCTACCAAGAGATTTGGGAATCACTATTTTGCGATACTATGTCTATTTTATACTTGCGATTGTTTTGTTCTCTTGTCGTCCGCCAGGTCTGACAGAAGCTACCGAGGCTTCCCCTGATAGCGAGCTGAGTTCGCAAGCCGATGGACAGTCTTCGCGCTCAAAGATCATTAAAGTCAAAAAAGCTAAGCCGAAGTTAAGTCTCGCGACTAAAAGACCTGTCTATGTCATGAAGACTTACAGCCGGCCAGATGAGTTTCAGAACGATGACCGTTTTAAGAGGTTTTATACCCAAGGTTTGGTCTTCTATAACGGTCATTTACTCGAAAGCACTGGAATGCCTGGATTCTCAAGGCTCCGCTTTATGGAAGTAAAGGCAAGTGAAACGCGTTTTGTCGCGGGTATGGGAGAAATACTGACCGAAACAGATCGTTCAAAGTGCAAATTTTTGAAAGAAATTCTTAAAAGCCAAGGTCGTCCCCTTTATCCTGACGATAGATGCCTCCCACATGGCGAAGGAGTCACAGTCATAGAATCGATGGTTTATCTTTTAACTTGGCAGCTACGTCGTGGTATCGCCTATCAAATAGAAGGGACACCAACAAGTCCACGATTGAGAGAGGTCTTCCGTTTTGACATACCGATTGAAGGCTGGGGGCTCACCAACAACGGTAAGCAACTGATCATTAGTGACGGCAGTGATCGACTCTATTTTGTCTTGCCTGATCAGCTTCAATCAGCGACTGAAAGGCATTGGGGAAGAGCTTGTATCATGCAGTTGCGTGTGAACACAGGTGGCGTTGAGAGAGATGAAGTCGTGAGTCACTACGACTGTGAAGTACCAAGTCAGACATTTTATCGCACCAATATGTCTCGATCAGCAAGTCTGCGGGGGCCGTGGGTATCTCATCTCAACGAACTTGAGTTTATCAAAGGAAAGATCTACGCTAATGTTTTAGGCACCAACTATGTTGCCCGCATCAATCCCTACTCGGCTGAGGTAGAAAGTTATTTGGACTTTTCCGAGCTCGTCCCAACTCCCGATAGCTTTGAAGACGACAGACATAAAGAATGGTTCTTTGATGATCACCAAAGTCACAACTATGTCTTGAACGGTTTAGCCTATGATGAGCAGCGCGACGAGCTTTACGTTACTGGCAAGCAATGGCCGTTTTTCCTAAAAGTCAAGCTTGATCATCCATAAAGTTCTAGTTCAGCAGGTCTTTGCATTTTTCAATCCAAAATGATTTTTTATCTTGCGGCAAAAACGAAGCTTCAAAAGAGTGACAAGCCACTTTGACAAGATCCTCATGACTCAAGTCTAAAGCTTCCGCTGTTTCGAGAAAGTTTTGATTCATATAGCCTCCGAAATAGGCTGGATCATCAGAATTGATCGTCACTTTAACGCCTTTTTTGAGAAGCTTTTTGAGGTTATGGTCTTTCATCTGATCGAAGACTCTCAATTTGATGTTTGAGAGAGGGCAAACGGTCAAGGCAATGCCTTCCTTGATGATCTTCTTAAGAAGGTTTTCATCTTCTATCGACCTGACACCATGGTCGATACGTTCAATATTCAAAAGATCGAGTGCTTCCCAAATATAGGCTGGTGGGCCTTCTTCACCTGCATGAGCGACTGTTAAAAAACCATACTCACGTGCTTTTTCGAAGACTTTTTTAAACTTTGAAGGTGGATGGCCGACTTCTGAAGAGTCAAGCCCAACTGCGACGATATCGTCTTTAAAAGGCAGAGACTGTTCAAGAGTCTTAAAAGCTTGCTCTTCTGACAGGTGTCTTAAAAAGCACATGATCATTCTTGATGTGATACCCATTGACCGCTCGGCTTCTTTGAGAGCACCGTGAATGCCGTTAAAGACGGTTGCAAAGGAAACCCCCCTGTCCGTGTGAGTTTGAGGATCAAAAAAAATCTCTGTATGGACGAGATGATCTTCTTGACATTTCTTTAAATAAGCCATGCTTAAGTCATAAAAGTCCTGTTCTTTCACAAGGACTTTCGCAGCTGCATAATAAATGTCGAGAAAAGACTGCAAATTATTGAAATTATATGCTCTTTTGACTTCTTCGACGGAGTTAAAAGGAATGTCGATCTGGTTTCTTTGAGCGATTTCAAACATCAGCTCAGGTTCAAATGATCCTTCGATATGAAGATGTAACTCTGCTTTAGGTAGCTTTTCGATTAATTCTTTCCGGTCCACATTAAATCCTATAGATGGGTCAAAAAATCTTCATCTATAGGTTTATCATGATTGTCGTACTTGGATCTAGGTTCTTCCCCGTAGTTGCTCAGAATATACGGGGAAGAGGTATTTTAAAGGATTGACATGACCAGATCAGCAGAACACTCAAGGTCGATCACTTGGTTGATCTTTTGGTACTGGAGGTTTGGAGGTAAGAAGCCACCAGCACGGCCCACTAAAAGTTTGGTTTGGAAAACTGCTTCTTGCTCGCCGTTTTCGTAAACTTGAATACCCGGGATGAAGACACCGTAAACTTTCGAAGGTACATCGGCAACATACTGAGGAGACACATATGCTGTGACAAGCTCACCGAATGCTGTGCGGTCGAAGCGCATAGAAACACGGAATTGCTCTTGATCGACTGGAAGAATCTGCTCGTCAGCGATTCTGATATTTAAAACTGATTGTCCGGAAACAGAAGTGGTGTCATACATCACAGAAACACCTTCTTCTTCGTTTTGGCAAACGTAGTGGTTCGGTTGAGCTGCCTGCGCGCTGGCTGAAACTGTAAGAACGGCTAATACTAAAGATGAAACGAATCTTTTCATGGTTATCCCCCTAAAGAAAAAATGGTTTGCTTGATTTGCTAAGCATCTTATAGCAATGCCATTTCAGAAGGTAAAGCTTTGGCCGGCCAGTCTGGAAAGCATTTTAGACCGTTCAGTTGAGTCGTTAACCGGTCTGGTGAAAAGGCCATCGAAAAATTTCTTTTTCAAGGTCGAGGTGAGCTGCTACGATAAGGTTATCTTCGGTAAATAAGGAACAAAATATGCTCATTAGGAAACTCTTTTTTGCGCTCTTTTTTTTGCTTTTAGGCTGCGAAAATCACCACATGCCGAACAAGCATGATCCGAAACTCGTGATTAATGAAAGCAGTGGAGATTTGAAATTAGGGGTTTCGATTGCCAAGATTACACCTACAGAAGCGATGCGCAAGTCGAAGGAGTACTATCTGGCTGGCTATGGTAAAGGAAGAACGATCGCTGAGATCAATGATGATGTTTGGGCAAGAACGGTCGTTTTTGAACAAAATGGTAAATCTCTGGCGGTCGTCACCTTTGATGTGATCGGTTACCATCATCATTTTATCGATCGTTATAGAAGTCGTTTAGCGGAAAAAGCTAAGGTTGATTATCTCATTGTACATAGCACCCACAATCACTCTGGTCCAGACACGCTTGGTATGTGGGGGAAGTCTTTTTTTACGACCGGTATTACCGATGGCTATATTGAATACATCGAAGAGAAGATGACTGAATCAATCGTCGACGCCCTGGCAAAGCTTACGCCTGTTCAATTGAAGTTTTACTCTGAATCCGTTGCTGATCTTGATCTCGTCAAAGACTATCGCAAACCTTATGTCATTCCTAATCTTCTCACAACTATTAGTGCCGTCGATCAGTCGACCGGCCAACCGATCACTCACATCGTTCATTTTGATTGTCATCCCGAAGCATTAGGCCCAAAAAACCTCTCTCTGACATCTGACTACCCGCACTATTTACGAGAAGTTATGGAAGAAGAGAGTAAGCTTCCGGTTGTTTACTGGACAGGGATCGTGGGAGGCTTAATGGCTCCTAAAGCACAGAAGCTTGCCGATGGTAAAGAGCTCAAAGAGGGGACATTCGAACTGTCAGAGTTTATGGGTAAAGAGTTGGGAAAGCGCGCGCTTACACACTTACAAAAGTCAGAGAATGTCAAACAAGGTAGCTTCAAAGTGGCAGCAGAGATTTTTGATCTTTCCCTCGAAAACAACTTCATGCGTCTTGGCTCTTGGCTTGGTGTCTTCCCGAGAGATTTTCCATCATGGGGAACCATCAGAACCGAGATGGCTCATATTCAAATCGGTGATTTAACCATTCAAACGGTTCCTGGTGAACTTTATCCTGAGCTCGTTTATGGACCATTAGATCCGCCGGCTGAAGCTGATTATCCAGATGCTCCGCGTGAAGAACCGGTGCTCAAAACATTGATTCCAGGCAAACATAAGCTTCTCATGGGTCTTGCTCAAGATGAACTTGGCTATGTTATTCCTGCAAATGGTTGGGATGAAGAAGAGCCATATCTTGAGGATTCTTACGGTGAAGAACTTTCTGTTTCCATCAAAGCTGCTCGCGAGATTCATGACGGGGTACGAAGACTCATGGAAGTTATGTAAAGAAGCGGCTGATGAAACACTTCAAAACATTGCTTTACCGGATAGTTTTCAGCAAGAAGTTACTTATCTTGATCGCTTTCCTTTTCATATCAGCTTTGTTGATGACAAACTACATCGAGTTGCAGAAGAGCTTTCTTAGCAGAAGCCGCTCATTAACAACTCCCATGACCGAGACAATCAAAAGTCAATAAAATGATGCTTTCGACTACTTCGATCCCTTTATTGGAAGTGGGGGATATCCTCTGAGCAGTGGAATGATGACTCCCGCTGCGATGAGCCCCTTCGGACTCCTGCGTATCGGACCTGACACGTCTTACCATAGAGGAGATATACTCGCTTGGCCATGGACTTTCGTCAATATGGCAAGCTCCGGCTATCATTATGGGCACGATCACTTACTTGGTTTTTCTCATACAAGACTGGTTGGTACGGGGCTTTTTGAAGGCGGACACATGCGGGTCACACCTTATCTGGCTTTATCTGATGCGGTTGATCATAAGCTTATTGAACTTGATCATACTCAGGAGTTCGCTGAGCCAGGCTATTACCGCATCGATCTGCATCAAAGAGAATTAACCGCGGAAATGACGGCTCGAGAATTTGTTGGCTATCATCGCTACGTTAGTCACAAAAAAAAAGATATCTTCTTGCTGATGGATACAACGAGTACTGTCCACCCCAAGAAAGCCTCATCAACATTTAATGAGATAGAAATTCGCCCTGACCAAGGAAAGCTTTACGCTGATGTCAATGTATATGGAATCAAGAGCCGCGGGTTCGGAGGGACCAGACTTTTCTTTGTCTTTGCTTTTGATAAGAATTTAAAGAGCTTTGGAATCATAGGAAATAACGGCTATCAAGAAGGTCTAAAAAAATTGGGCAACCAGCCGGTCAAGGCGTTGCTGAAATTTAGTGGTGATGAGCCTCTTGAAGTGCGGGTTTCGGTCAGTCAGTTTGGTTATGATCATGCTGAAAACAATGCTGGCAAGCTTATAGAAAGTGAATCTTTCGATCAATTAAGAAAAAACGTTAAACAAACATGGCAAAACTATCTGAGTCGTATATCGATTCAATCATCGTCTCTTGAAATCAAGACATCATTTTATTCCAGTCTCTATCGAAGCTTTTTGTTGCCGACCCGTTATGATGAGGGGGATCGTCATTTTAAAAATATAAAAGGTGAAAGACAGCAATTAGGCGCGCAACAAAAACACTATTATTCGGATCTTTCCTTGTGGGATACGATGCGTACCCTTCATCCTCTGTATCAATTGATTGCTCCAAAAGTTCAAGCGGACATCAATAGGAGTCTTATCGGCATGGCTGAGGCAGGTGGAATGCTACCTAAGTGGCCGCTTGTTCACGGCTATACAGGTGTGATGATTGGTTCACCGGCTGCTATTGTTTTGTCAGACTCTGCTCTTAAAAATCCAGACAGTTGGTCATTAGAAGAAGGCTATGAGTCTGCCGTCAAAACTCTGCAAGATAGTCAACATCCCGCTGCGCGCATTGCTTGGCGAGTCTGTCAGAGCCAAGGTTACTACCCAGCAGACAAACTTTCCTGGTCAGTAAGTCGCACAATCGAATACGCTTGGGCGGACTACGCTATGGCACAATTTGCAAAAAAGCTCGCTAAACCAGATGACGAAAAATTCCACCTTAAGCGTGCAGCTGCCTATCATTCGCTGTGGAATAGAGAAAAAATGCTCTTTATGCCGAGAAAAACTGACGGCTCCTGGGTCGAGCCGCTGTTTCCGCTGCGTTGGGGAACTCTTGCAGCATTATTTTCACTTAAAGACTACACTGAAGGTAGCGCTTATCAATGGCGTTGGGCAGCACCTCCTTTTGCTGAACAGCTCGTCGGTAAATTTGCGAGCCGAGATGCTTTTGTCGAAGCTTTAGAAAACTTTCTTATGGGAATGAGTGAAGAGATTGGGGCTTTTAATCCTGGAGTTTACTACTGGCATGGTAATGAACATAATCTTCATGCCGCCTATTTGTTTAATGAGGCAGGTCGCAGCGAAAGAACTCAAAAGTGGGTGCGCAAAATCTTACAGAAGAGATACCAAACCAACCCGCAAGGTCTCGATGGAAACGATGATGGCGGCACTCTTAGTGCATGGTATCTCTTTTCAAGCCTCGGCTTCTATCCGATCGTCGGAACAGATCAATACTGGATCGGTTCACCTAATATCGAGCATGCTAGGCTTAAACTGTCTGAAACCGATCATTTAACCATCCGTGTTAGTAATCAAGGCAGAGAGAATGTTTACATCAATTCTGTTTTAGTCAATGGCAAGCGTCTGTGTTCACCTCGTCTTCATCACAAGAGTTTACTGAATCAAACGACCGTAGAGTTCTTCATGAGTGCCACCCCGAGCCCAGCAGGCGGGTTTAGTTGTGATGGTCAGAACACCCAAAAAAGTACCGACAAACAATGCCATTGCACTAAGTAACTAGTTGATAAAATTGGAATAACCTCAGAGA
>CAZBDM010000149.1:0-8806 GCA_964490675.1 uncultured Oligoflexales bacterium | reverse complement strand
AGTACTATGCATTTCTGCCCCTAAACTGGCGTCAATGCCTCCGAACAAGCCCTAGTTACAGAAACTGTCATTGAAGGAGCGTTAACACAAATAGTACGCGCATCGTTGCAGCTATCGCTTTAATCGTTTTTCACAACGACATACTGAAGATTAATCTCGAATTCAAACTTGGAGTGTGCACAATCAATATTAGTGTTGTCGTCACCTATTGTCACAAAACCGAACTCAAATTTTTCGTTAGCCTTTTTTTCTGCAGCTTGCTCTTCAGTAAGTTGCATTTTGTCTTCTTTCTTGTCGAAAACAAATCCTGTATAGGCAGCCAGATTTTGCACGAGTTCGGGAGTAAGCGCGACGTCCATATAACCTTTCGTTTGGGTCTTGGGGATTGAACAAGCACCTTCCTGAGTTCCCATCGTGATACAGTAAGGTTGAAAACGCTCCCACTCGTATCTCTCGCCAACAATCTTGTTCCAGTCATAGATCAAAAAGCCTTCCTCATTTTGAAAGACATTGTCGTAAGACTGACTCGCTGCGAAGATGACATCATTGAACGTTAGAAAGATCTCGTCATCGTAGTACATGTACTGACCTTTTTCGCGGTCTTCTTCGGGCAATCCCGCTTTAAAGTCTAAGCTCATATCACAGAACAATGCGTTAGAAGGGATATCAAGAGCAACCTGCTGCTCGATGCGAGCACTCACTCTTCTATCTTTTATACCTAAGTTACCTTCAAAAGGATCATCGTCGGTACCCCAAGGACATTTTTGTTCAGGAGGATCGAAGGTGATCATTTGTTTCAGTGTCTTTTTCTCACCATTTGCGCAGGTTATTTTTACGATTTCTTTTGGATCTTTTCCTTCGTTGATGAGATCGTCGATGGAGGGAAGTTGCTTACCATCATCGTCATTGCCGACGCCGATGGTCGCGTCACCATCGTCTTCACCGGTTTCAAGATCTTCACCAGTCGCTACTTCTTCGCTCGGACTTTCATCTGGATTAGCATCAAGTTCCTCTGAAGAGTCGGTTGACCCTTTTTTCCCTTGTGATACTTCTGCAAAGCTTGCCTCTTGCCCGCAGTTCGTAATCATTGGAATAGCTGATAGCATCAGCAAAGCATAAATCCAATGCATTGAATTGACCTCAAAGTAATGCGCTGTTTTTTTAACCTTCTACTCGTACCCCCTATTCTCCCTTGTCCAAAAAAAGACAAAGGCCGGTGTTAAAATCCAAGGTCGGATTTGTTGTTTATTTCTTTAACGAAACATCAAACAACCAATTTTAATTAACTATTTCAGGAACTTGAGCGACTGGGGTTGGACTTAATTTCATCACAACTGAAAAGCTGAAAGAGCAAAAAAAACGTCAATCATTTCAGCAGAAAAGGATCATTGGTAAGAAACACCATAGAATCCTTAAAATACCTTACAAAATCAATGGCTTAATTTGAGGACACTTCTCCCAGACCAAAGTCGAAACCCGATTGGGAAATGTTTTCTGAAGTAATTGTAATCTCAGTTGCAGTGTCTGCTGTGAACACTGGCGAAGACGTTGTCCCTTTGTAATATCCGTCATAATCACCAGCATCTGTATAGGGACCATTATTAGTGACATCTACCTGCATACGGATTGTGTAGTTACCCTCAATCAGATTGTTGATTTGAAATTTGATGGTATCGGTATTTTGAGAAATCGTATCTGTTTGGACTTGGCTGCATTTAGAAGTTGTGCTGGTTTCTGTAACCGTCATGCGCATGCTACGTCCATTGATTGCTGCAGGTAGAGTGACGGCACCATCAATCTTGACCTCACCACCACATTCCGTCTCAACGGTAATCGTCTCTTCACTTGCAGCCTCTTCACTATCGTCACTTCCTCCACAGGAAGAGAGTCCGATAGTCATAACAAGAGGGGGAAGAAATCTTGAAAGAGTCTTATGTGAAATCGACATATGCTTGCCTCATTGATAACGGTTTAGTTAAATTTTATCTCTATTTTTATTGGCGAGCAAACAAAGAATAAGAGTTCATCACATGGCTAGATGGTCATGAGACTTTTGTAGCTATGGCTAAGCTTTTTGCGACCTTCCAAAAAGCTAAGTTCGAGAAGGAACCGATGGCCAACAACTTGCGCGCCGAGCTGCTGACACAGTTGCTCGACTGCGTGAGCCGTCCCACCCGTAGCCAGTACGTCATCGATGATCACAACTTTTTCATGCTTTCTGACAGAATCTTTGTGGATCTCGAGCGTATCTTTACCGTACTCAAGGTCGTACTCGAAAGAAATCGTTTCACCGGGGAGCTTACCAGCTTTTCTGACTAAAACGAGACCTACGTCTAAGTGTTGAGCCAATGCCGCTCCTAAAATAAAGCCACGACTTTCGATGGCTAAAAGTTTATCAAACGGGTCTACAAGAGAATCTTTGAAATGCTTCATGAGACTTTTGAAGGCCGAGCTATTTTCTAGGATTGGAGTTATATCTTTAAAGACGACCCCTGGCTTTGGGAATCCTTCCACATCTCTAATGAGTTCCTTGATTTGTTCGATACTTAGCTGATCTTGGTGAGTTGTCATAAAGATAAAACCCTTAAGTTCCTAAAAAGAAGTCAGCACCATACCTCAAAAAGCGAGATAATCAAGCATGATTTTGAAGTAAGTCACTATTCTTTTTGGATTTCAAAAAATACCAATCTAGTAGGGAAAAACGTAATGTAAGGCATCAAAACTCTTACCCGATAAATCAGTTCAGCAGCAATAACGATCGTGACTGGAGAGCGATGGATTTGATGTCCCAAAAATCAGAGCACACATTAGAGAGCAAAGGCCTAAGCTTGGCCTTCAAGCTGTCAGTTATTGTTGGCATTCTCGTGTCTCTCTATTTTGCCGTTGTGACGGCAGTTATGTTTTACAACCAAAGTCGATTTACTGAAAAAGCCATTGAGAGTATTATAGAAGAGAAGTCTAAAGAGCTTCTCTTAAGCAGCGAACCTTCAAAGAAGAAGGAAATCATCCGCCAGCATCTTAAGTCTATCGAGCCGGAGTTATTCGGTCGTTTCACAGTCAATCTATCATTCAGCTATACAATTTCGATCCTTTTTCTAATCTTGATCTTTTATCTTGCCTTTAATCGAATTGTTATAAGGCCTCTCAGTGCAATCAATGAAGCTGCAAAAAAAGTCGCCTTTGGTGACTTGGATCAAAAAATTTCAATTCCTCAAAACGACGAATTTCAAGAACTTTCAGAAGTCTTCAACCTCATGACTGACCAAGTTAGGCTGATACACAACTCCAAAGACGCTGCAATGAATGAAGTCATCGAGTCGAATCGCCATCTTGAAGAAAAAGTCGAGCAACGAACCGCAACCATTCGAAACATTCTTGATAATGTGCAGTCAGGCTTTTTCATGATTAACGGGGACCTGCAGCTAGAGGAAGGTTTTACCAAGTCTTGTAGCGCGATTCTAGGACGTCATCTTTTCGCAGGTATGACGATCGATAAAATGTTTAGCCTCAGTGAAGTGGATAGTGAAAATTTACAGGCGACAATCATTCAAGTTTTTTATGATGTCTTACCAGATGTCGTTTCTTTGTCGCAGATCCCCGAGCGCCTAAAAAACGGCGGCAAAACCATCCAAATGAGTGGTCGTATCATCCGGGACGAGGCGGGAGACATCACCAGTATGCTTTTCACAATTACAGATGCAACAGCCCAAGAAGTAGCGGAAAGAGAAAACATCGAAAAAGATCGACTACTTTCCATTCTTATGGCCCGTGATGCATTCAGCGAATTCATCGCCGATTGTTATCGTCTTGTGCAAGAGACCAAAATCGCTGTCAATCATAAGGAAGAGCGTGCAGTAAGAAGAAATCTGCACACCCTCAAAGGTAATGCGATGATTTATAATCTCGTTGAGGTCAGTGATTTCATCCATGCTCTTGAAGAAAAAATCGAGATTAAAGAAGAAGATATTGCGGCAGTAGAGCAGCTATTTGCTGGCTTTCTTGAAGCCAATAAAAAAATACTCAATATCGGGTTTAGCGAATCCAATAAAGCAATCATAAATGTGGATGTATCTCAATTTGAAACTCTGTACTTCTTAGTATCAGACGAAACCGATATAGAAATCATAAAACAAAATACTTTCGAGTGGATTAAAGCCTGCGTGGAAGTGACTGCTAGCGAATTGTTAGGGCCAATTGAAAATATTTTCGAACAAGCCTGTGCAAAACTAAACAAAGAAGCTCAACTGGTTATTGAAAGAGCTAATACCAAATTCGCCCAGGATGTCTCTAAAGATATCTTTAGAAACATTCCCCATGCCATAAGAAACTCAATCGCTCACGGTATTGAACCACCCGGTGAACGTGGAGACAAACCTGAAGTCGGCACGGTTAAACTGTCCTTCGATCGCCTTGCCCACGGTTGGAGAATAGTCATTCAAGATGATGGAAAGGGTATCGACCCTAAAAAGATTGCCGAACGAGCTTTGGAGAAAAAAATCGTCACCGAAGAACAGCTCTCCCGAATGGACGATGATGACGTGATCGCTTTGATCTTTAAAAGCGGCTTTTCTACCAACGAGGAAGTCGATTCAATCTCTGGACGCGGTGTTGGCATGGACGCTCTTCGAAACGCTGTCTTTCATGCAGGCGGCCAACTCGAGATCGAAAGCAAAATCGGGGAAGGGACTAAGATTTCTATTTATGTCGATTATCAAAACACGGCACAAGTTCTGAAAATCGCATAACTTTCACTTACATCAAACAGCTAATTACATTGCATTATCCACCGAATTGTTGACTTTTTAAGCAGAATGAAATAGTCAAACCCTCCAACGTATGGAGAGTCAATGACGACCACTCAGCTTCTTTTTGCACTCATTCTCGCAATCGCGCCTTATGTTCCTGGAAGCGGTCTTAAACCCGACCATCGAGCTGAAAATTACTACGCCTACTCTCCCACCGAACTGATCGATTTTAGTCGTCGTACTTGTCGAGCCTTGGCGACCTACAAAGCCATCGAAGTCACCAAAGACGGCGAACTTGTCAGTGCTTCAAGCGTTCTTGATCCGATGCTCGAAACCTACGAAAAAGCCGGTATCGATCCGATCAAAAAACTTTCAAGACGTTTCCAAAAGAAGATTGAGGAGAAGCTTGGGCTTAATTACCCGGATACGATAAAGTTCGTTCTTAGTATCTGTAAAGAAAATCCTTCCGACGAATTTTTGCCGACACAACAAGACCTAAACGCAGCACGTCGTATGCTGACAGATATCCAAACAAAGGTCGCCGACTATATTTACGACCCGAAAAACCCTCCAAGTGACATGCCGCAACGAACCTTCGGTCAAATACCGCATCAATTTTTTCTTGAAGATGGAACGTCTGTTTACACTAACACCGAGAAAAAAGAGCCTTTTACGTGGACTCCTTTTGAAACTTTTCCAGAGCTATTCGTTAAGGGGTTGATCGCTTCGGAAGATAAGACTTTTTGGTCTCACCCTGGTATCGACCTTACCAGTGTTATTCGTGCCGCTTACCGCACCATTATGAAAAACAGCTTTGAAGGAGGCTCAACTCTTACTCAACAATTAGTGAAAAACATTTATCGCCCTTTTAGTGATCCGGAGTTTGCCGATAAGAAAAATCCACGCATGCGGCGTAAGTTGGCAGAGTATTCAGTCGTCGGGCTATTGACCGGAAAAGCAGGAGAACCTCTACCGATAGAATTACTTGGCACAATTGAATACCCGAGTTGGGGTCGTATAAACATCATAGAACACTACCTCAATTTGGTTAATTTCGGGCGCGGAACCGGAGCAGCCCAAGCAGCCGAGCTTCTATTCGGTGAAGATATCGCTGCTCTCGATTTAAGACAGCTTGCCACTCTCGCAGCGATGACCAAAAAACCTACGAGATATGTAAAAAAAGACGAAGATAGCTTTGAGCTCTTAAAGAATCGCCAGCATTATGTCCTCAAGAGACTACGAGAAGAAGGTCATATCACAGAAGATGAAGAACAAGCGGCTCGCCTTGGCGACACTCTTCAACATTATCCTTTTATCGATCCTCCTAAACAAAATGCCCAGCGTACATTTTCTCCTTATCGAGACTTTATTGGTGCAGCCAAACTTGACGAAGCTTTTCAGGTCTACAAAAAAGATTTTGCAGTGTCAGCAACCTTAACTATGGACAAGGACCTGCAAGACCTTGCAGCAAGTGCTTTAAAAGAGGGCTTATTGGCATACGAAGGAAGAAAGCAAAGAAAGTCTCGCCCTTATGATGTTCCTAGAGTGCAAGGAGCTGTTGTGATAATCGATCATCAGACGGGAGCTGTTAAAGCGATACAAGGCGGTACCTTAAAAATCTACAACGACGATGGCAAGGTTGTGGAACGCGAGTTTGACTTTGCAAGACGAGGGGCCAGACAACCAGGATCCACCATGAAGCCTTTTACCTATCTTATGGCGCTCGAAAACGGTATCAGCCCCACCCATGAGATTCCTAACAGAAGGCCAGAGTTACCGCCACTTCCTGGAGCTAACGCCAAATGGTCCGCGCGCAATTATGATGGAAGTTATGGGGGCTCTCGCACCGTAGAGGATGGACTGGCAGAATCAATCAACCTCGTTACGCTGCAACTTCTCAAACAAGTGGACTTTCCCGACCCTTACGGCAACCCAATGTCACTTCCGCTCGTCGCTCTTGATCAGGTGCGCGAATGGTCGAAAAAATTTCATGTTTATTGTGATATCGGAGAGGTCTCGCGAGGCGAATGCCCCGCAGGAATGTCGATTCCCGATAGGAAATACACTTGGATCTTTGGAACGCAAGAAACCACTCTGCTTCGCATGACCACGGCTTATGCAATGATCGCCAATGGTGGCAAAGTTGTTAAACCGCACTTTATTCAATCGATGCTTCTTGAAGAGTACGAGGACGATCGACCAACAGGCAGAAGAAGAGCGATCACCAGACCTACCGATTTTTACGAGCGCCTTCCTCTCAAGCCAGCGACCTTACCACAACTAAAAGACATGCTGGAACTAGTTGTCAGCAAACGCGGTGGAACCGCTTACACCCTTAGATCGTTAGCCGGAAAAGTCGCCGGTAAAACGGGAACAACTTCTCGTAATAAAGACGCCTGGTTCGTTGGCTACACGAGTCGGTTTGCCATTGGCGTCTGGGTGGGTTATGTGGGAAAAAGAGCGACAACTCTTGGCGCCGGAGAATCAGGAAACAGCGTTGCAGCGCCTATTTTCAAGAAGATCGTCGCCCAACTGGACCTTGAGCCTCTACCCGATAATATCATTGTTGAACCGCCCGCTTATGCCGCCCCTTACCATCAGCCCGTTTCTCCTGCACCTCCTGTCCCACAGGACTTGCCTGCCTCTTCCTCAGAGCAGTATCAGCCGCCACCGCGAGAACCCATTGAGCGTAATCACCGCAGCGAGCGAAGAAGGCCATACGAAGAGCGGCCGCCCATGTCTCAGGCGCCCGGTGGTTATCCGCTCGCCGCTCCGAGGGTTTACCAAATGACACCTTATCCCCATCCTAGCTATAACAATCGGCGTCAGCCGCAGGGTGGCTATTACCCTCATCGAAGGGATGACAGCACTATTTTTGTACCTTCATCTGATCCTGATTTTAGAAGAATATTAGAAGACGTTTTTTAATTTAGTTAATGCGAATATAGAAAGATAAGCAATGAAACACCTAAAACTCATAACAGCAATAACACCGTTTTTTCTCCTTTCTGCCTCTGCATGGGCGGTTTCGGTAAGCACTCCCGATGAGGATTTTGAAAAATGCTCAACCCCTAAAGACCCTAGATGTGGAAATCTCGGCAGTCGAACCGGCAGTAGATTCATCCTATCCGGAACTTTTGATTTTATTGTTAAAAACAAAACTGACATTGACTTTGATCAATTATTTGAAAGGTACCGTAAAGACGTCAACTTGGGTATGTCATATCAGGAAACAAGCGCTAATGCGACACAGACCCAAGGGCACGTCAAGGGGCTCTTCCCATGCTCAATTGAACGGTTTTTCAAATGGGGAAAAGACATTGAGGAACAAATTGAATCGGGGCAACGAATTTACAAAGTCGCCCCTAACGGCCCGCAAGGCGAACCCTTGACGAGTCCCGAACAGCTTATGTTTAACATCAGTAAACGTTATATCGTTGATCCGTCCTATATGACCTTTCAGAGAAAAACGACTTTAATTAATCCATCACAGCAGGGTGTCTCGTGGATGATTAAGGAAGAACTGACCGATTTTAATCAGATCATTGATCGTGCAACTCTCACTCTTGCGATCACACAAGAAACATATCAAAGATACGAAGTCCGTGGAACCTATGAAATGGTTCTCAATGGTGATTTTGCTATTTCCAGGGATATTATGGATGAAATCGGTATTAATGAAGACATTGAACCTGTTTTAAACGAAGGCGTAACTTTTGCTATCTCAAACGCCTTGACTGTCCCGGCTTTTCTTGCTCAATTTGCCGATGAAATAATCTCAGCGATGGGCGATAGTGCGAGTTCTTATCGCTGTACGACACCGCAAGCCGGGAAAACATCATTCTCGATAAGTATTCCGTCTTTTGTAAAAAGTTATGCCGAGCGCGTCGAAAGAATGCTTCGACAATAGTCTACTAAGAAAACGACAAGGATTTTTGAAGATATCTTGGACGTTAGGCTTGTCGAGCCCGTGTGATGCCGTTTACATACTATTAATTGGACCGGTATCCGAAATTTTTTGAAAATAGTCCTTAATATCAACGGATTCGAAGTTCGGACGG
>CAZBDM010000148.1:3588-8950 GCA_964490675.1 uncultured Oligoflexales bacterium | reverse complement strand
TTGCTACCGATCGAGCATATTGATTAGCCATCCTATGGGCCGTATGTCGTCCAACTTGTGACAGGTACAGCGCGCTGACACCAGCGAAGGGCCCAGCAAGCAAGTTGAGCGGACTCAATCGCCCCATGGCAGCGCCCATGGATCCCATAGCATCACTGTAATAATCAATCGCGGCACGCTGGTCTCGCCTAAGGGTTATCTCGAGTTCCTCCATCTGACGCCCAACTTCCGGCGTAGTCAAAACCATACGACGCAGACTATCTGAAGTCTGCAAAGGTGAATAAAGGATGCCATAACCAGTCAAACGATCGCTTAGATGCGCTAACGAGTGATCCGCTTTGAATATGATGGGAGTTCCTTGATCGTTTCGACCTTGATAACGCAGTCCGGTTAGAGAAAGTCTAACAATGTAGCCACCACGGGAGTGCCCTGCGAGAAATAACTTTCGATGACCGAAGACTTCATGGAGGCCTTCGACTAAGCCGTCAAGATACAAAAAAGCCATGCCTTCCATGGTGTACTCATAACCATCAGAAATACCATCTATAGCTGATCTAATTGCCCCTGAACCTTGGCCTGGTGGTTGAATCAAAGCGACAGAATGGCCTTGCTGCTGAAGCCTCTGGGCAAAGTAATGAAGGTAGTACATATCCATGCCATAACCACCGATAATCGCAATAGGGGTCTTATTGTTTCTTCCCTGATAAACAGCGGTTTTAATGACCATACCATCTGAGAAGCGAACAGCAAAAATCGAAGCACCTGGATTGCCTTTATAGTCAATCCCTGTTTCGTAAACTCTCTCTAGGAGTGGTTCAGCCATTAACAAAGAGGTCGAATAAAATGAAACTAAAAAAAGTAATGTGATAAAAAGATTCAACATAGAAATGATTTCACCTTCTTCTGGTTAAGACCCGTTCACAGGCTAAACGAAATCGCAAGCTTCTTTTCATTGACCATCTAATGTGGGGGAAACGAGCTAATAGATTTAATCGATCAGCAATAACTTCGTATCCCGGAGAGAGATAAATTTGCTGACCACTGTCATTTGCTTTTAGAATCTCAGAGGCAAGCTCTTCTGGACCTTGGATAGGTATGTCAGATAGCACCAAAAAAGATGAAAACCTCAATAATGCCTGCCCTAAACGAGTATTCAAGGTCCCGATCATCGCTGTTTTCGTTAAACCTGGTCGTGCGATCGTCAACCCAAGTGCAGGAAACCTAGCTTTTATCCTCTTTCCGATGTCTTCCAGTGCTAAATTTGAACGTTTATAATTTTCAAACCCGGGAAAGTAATCAATACTCGCTGCAATGGAGCTGATGACGATTAAACTTTCGAGAGCATTGTTCTGTGCCAGATGGTCCAGTAATGCGCCTGCGATTTCTCTGCTCTTAATGCGTAGCATACGATCGATATCATGCCGTCCTCCTTGGTCGTCAATAAAAGTTCCGGCTGAATAAACCACCGTGCGGATGTCTCCAGTACGAAAGTCGTTGTCTTCCAAGATGAAACGTACAGAAGATATTTGTGACAAATCGATCACTTTTGATTTAACGTCAACCGAAAAGCGTTTAAGTATCCCCGAGGCGCTCTGGAGTTTAGTTTTATTACTACCGACGATCACAAGATTATAGCCTTGGCTAGCTAATCGTTCTGCAAATGCAAGGCCAATACCAGAAGAACCACCGAAGACAACAGCCGTCGTTGCCTTGAGGTGAGTCGGCAAAATAATAGATAAAACCAAAAGGGTTATCGCTCTCAACACGCTGAGTCCGATCGTTTTGTTATGTTACAAACCTTAAATATCGAAAGGCTGATAACATGGACCGATTCTAAGCGTCAATATCTGAGTTAAGCGGGGCACAGAAGAACAACGACAGCTTTGCGAGAAATCGACTAGAGGCGCTTTCTTTTGATTTTTGAAGTTATTAGGGAGATTTCAAAATTTTGCGATTTTTCTTACAGGCTTCTTGACTTAAAAAAGGGGGCGTTCGACATGACTGCTGACCATCCAAACACGACATAAAAAACCTGACCTTGTTAAGATCAGGTATGATGGCAAAGAAGTTTTTCAGAAGCGTGTCCCGAGCCCCACCCCTAAATGCGTGAACCTTTCCGATCGCCCAACAGCAAGCTGAGTGGAGAAGCTTCCCCTTTCCAGCCCAAGAAGATAGATTCCACCGCCGTTAAAGCGGTTTTGAACAAAATCAGACCTGGTGACATTACCGACAAAGGCCTGGATGCCGGTAAAGACAGACCCTCTCTTATATCCGACAGTATAAAAGACCTTTTGTGATTGCAGATCTCTAATCTCGTCTTCTGCCAAGTAGCTCAGACCTAGGCCTAACTCAGAATAAAAACGTTCACCATCGTGCAGGAAACGCCTTGATAGTTCGATGCCTGTTCTGTTGTAAAAATCCTCTGAGCCCCAGTAATAATCACGCCCGGCTGTCGCCAGAGCGCGATAATTTTTGGGCTTCGGTGGTTCTTTGACATAACGAACCTGCACAGGACCATCGCCGTAGAGGACATAGACTTTCGCTGTTTGACCGTAAGGGTGTTCTCCACCACCGTGAACTTTTAGTTTGGTGTTAGGTAGAGCTTCTTTTAAGGTTGCCGCAATACTATCGGCACGGCGATCAGATAATTTGCGATTATAAGCTAGAGTCCCCGGGCTGGAAGCGGTCGCAAAGATATGGATAAATCTTATCTGTTGCTTTTTGGTATTTTTTGTCTTGATACAACTGACAAGATTCGCTTTGTCAAAGTTAACGGAATCGAAAGGGAATGTGACGATGCACTCTGCGTCTTTTCCCGTAACACCAAAAGCCTCGAGACTCAATAATGCCGAAACAACAGCAGGCAGAAAAAATTTTCGAAGATCACACATGAGAACATTCCTTTTTCATCTTTATTTTAGCGACTGATTACACATCTTAAACTTGATCCTTTAAGCCTTCTATCTGGACTCTAAGCGCATCCAGTTTAGCCGCGATGTTATCTTCGGAACCAATGACATGAATCTCAGCGAGAAGGGCTAAGACCGATTCAACCATACCTTCAATTTTAGCAATCTCTCCCTCGACAAGAGCTTTGATGTCCGCGATCTGACTTTCTGCTTGCCCGTCATCTTGAGCGATTTGTTGAAGCTGCTGTTGATAGCTTTGGGATTGGCTTTCCAGTGCAGCAATTGATCCGAGGACTTTTTGAAGCTTCGCTGAATGGTCCAAAAGGGTATTGTTTAAAGTCACCAGAGAGGATTTTAAAGATTGGAAATCCTCCTTATGGGTCTCCTTCAAAACTGCTACTTCTACGACAAGCCAAGAGGTTTCTGCTGCAACAAATTCAGCAACCATTGAGGTCGCAAATTGAATCTCATCAAAGAGCCTCATTTCGACTTGATGATTGACCTCTAATAGGTAATCGGTCTGCCAAACTAAAGCTCTCTGGAAAGCAAAACTCTGCAGACGCAGAGCTGCCTGCAGGGCGGTCGTGCGATCAACAACTTCAGCTGCGAGTACCCGAGTTCTTTCCAACATCTCGTGTCTGAGACGCTGGTTTAAAGCGACGCTCGCCTCAAACAAGGCGTCACCCTGCGCGATCATCATATCGGCAAACATAACCTCTTGATCAAGAATTTTCCCAGTCAGTTCTTCTCGAAGCTCTTCTAAGGCCGCCTGGAACTGCGCATCTTGCTCGATGTTTGCCTGATGAACATCCGCCGTCATCGCAAAAAGTCTTTTCGTGAACGTCTTATATTGATCAGCGAACATCGTCTCCAAGCTCGCTTTTAACGCTGCTACCTTTTTCTCACGTTCGACCAACCGATCGTTAAACCCGGACTCCATTTGACTCAAGGATGACTCAACTTGACCGAATCTTTGTTCAAGATCAGCCGTTATGCTTTCAACGTCTTGCTTGTGCTTTTCTCGCAGCTTTTCGTACTGCGTCGCTAGGTCTATGATTGCCGCCTTATTCTCTTCGATGCCTTGAGTGTGCTGGACATCGCTTGCTAGGCGAGCTTCAGTCTCGCGGGCAAGGCTTTCTTCAATCGTTTGAATCGCTGCGGCTTGCTCTTCATCAGATTCTTCAAGTGCGCTGATACGCAGGTTTTGCTCATCAGAAACACTTCTCTCTTCGGTAAAACCGAGATCGCTTTCTTGCTTGTCTTGCTGCATGCGGTCTTTTAAGTCTTTTAACTGTTCGTCCTGGTGACTATCGTGTTTCGATTCATCTGGAGTTTCGGATGTGTTGTTGAGATCTCCACATGAGATCATCCCACCTAGGATTAAGATTTGGAGGAGGTAGCGCATTGTTTATCCTTCGATAACGTTCATTTGAGCAGCGGAATAAATGGATGAGAAAAAGGGCTTTAATTAAATTAAAGATTTAACCACGGGCTGTACCCCATGCGAGGCGGATAAGAAAGAATAAAACCGCAGGTCTTAACTAATAAAATATCGGGGGATAATCAACATTTTTTTAAATAATTTATATTAATCTAATACTACTGCAACCATCGATGATGTCATTTTAACAAGCTGTAGACTTCGTCGGGGATCTCAAACAAGTTTCCCAACGCTCGTTCCCACTAGGAAGCCCCACAGGGGGCATGCCTTCAGCCTAGCAATTGCCCAATGATTTCAAGTACATCGCTAGACAAATGTGCTTGCCCTTGGATGCGTTTTAGCTGTGCTTCAATGAGAGTCTGACGGTCTTTATCAAAGCGATGCCAGTCACTCATCACCCTCGCAAGCCGCGCGGCCATCTGAGGATTTTTGCCATCGAGGGCGATGACATGATCGGCATAGAATTGGTAGCCTTCGCCGCTTTTGTCGTGAAATCGGATCAAGTTGCTACAAAACGCCACTAAGAGGGATCTCACTCTGTTTGGATTGGTAAGGGTAAAATCTTTATGTTGGGCGAGTTTTTTAACACGTTGAAGCGTGTCTTTTGCTGGAGAAAAAGCCTGCAGTCTAAACCACTGATCGGTCACTAAAGCATCGTTCTTCCACTTCTCATAAAAGGCATTGAGAGCCTCTTCCTTAAGAGGGTGGTTGTACTCCATCATAAACGTCAATGAAGCCAGTACATCTGTCATGTTTTGACTTGTTTTCCACTGTTTTTCAACAAGTTGGCGGCTATCTCCATCATCCAAAGAATTAAGATAACGCATGACTCTGTTTCTCAACGATCTGCGTCCTGCCTCTTTGGAAGAATATCTATTTTCGCCTTTAGGGGTGAGGCGTTCGTAGATGGCTTCTTGACTGCCATCTGCGGCCACGCGTTGGTGAAAGTAACCTTCCGGATACCACAACCCCACGGCCACAACCCTAACTCTTCAAAATAGGACAGACAAAC
>CAZBDM010000148.1:0-3578 GCA_964490675.1 uncultured Oligoflexales bacterium | reverse complement strand
AGATGTCGATGAGCTTGTTTTTGTAAGCCGTGGCAATCGCTCGTTCCATGGTTTGACGGGTCGCGTAGAGAGCATCGACATCAACCACCTCAAGTAACTGACTCATAGTTAAATCAGAGGGTAATGCCAGCGCCATTGCTTTAAAGGACTGATCGATTTTTTCATCATCCAGAATCGCTCCTACCGCTTTCAAAAGCCCCTCATTCATGCGCAAATCGTGACCGTGTTGATGATCTTTGATCATCTTGACAAAGGCACGACTGAACAGTTCTTGACCTGCATCCCAACGATTAAAGTCATCATTATCGTTGGCCATCAGAAACTCAAGATCATGCTGGGAGAGATTGATTTTTAGCCTTACGGGGGCGGAAAACTTTCGAAAAAGAGAAGGTACCGGCTTCTCTTTTAAGTTTTCGAAAGCGAAGGTTTTTTCCTTGCCGCTAAAGAATAGAATCGAGCTTTTTTCGTCGAAGTTTTCTTTATCATCACAAACAAGCTCCATATCTTGACCGTCCGGACCCACCAACCCCATGACAATGGGCATTGCGAGAGGCTTTTTCACCTTTTGATCGGCAGTTGGTTGGTTGATTTGGCGAAGATGCAGCGTAAAGACATGCGCGTCTTCGTTATAATGAACGTCCGCATGAACCTCAGGGGTGCCGCTTTGTTTGTACCACTCCAAGATCGGCTCGAGATCTTTGTTGGTAGCAGCTGCCATCGCATCGATAAAGTCTTCGACAGTCACGGCTTGACCATCGTGACGCTCGAAATAAATCTTCATGCCTTTGTAAAAAGCTTGATCACCAATATAGGTCTTGAGCATACGGACAAGTTCAGAACCCTTTTCATACACGGTCGTCGTGTAAAAGTTATTAATCTGAACAAAGCGATCGGGCCTCACAGGATGCGACATAGGTCCAGCATCTTCTGGAAACTGTACCGACCTCAGATACCTAACATTATCGATGCGATTGACCGATGCAGATCCCATCGACGAGGAAAACTCCTGGTCTCTAAAGACTGTTAAGCCTTCCTTAAGACAGAGCTGAAACCAGTCCCGGCAGGTGACCCGGTTACCCGTCCAGTTATGAAAGTACTCGTGAGCAATGACCCCTTCGACTTGCTCGAAGTCGTGATCGGTTGCCGTCTCATTGTCTGCTAAGACACAGGAAGTGTTAAAAATATTAAGACCTTTGTTTTCCATCGCACCCATATTGAAGTCACCAATGGCGACAATCATATAGTGATCAAGGTCACACTCTAGACCATAAATATCTTCATCCCACTTCATGGCGTTTTTAAGGCTTTGCATGGCAAAATGACATTTCTTGATATCTTGTTCGGCGGCGTATATTTCCAGTTTGATGTGGCGACCTGATTTGGTCTTGAAGCTATCAGCAAGACAGCCATAGTCCCCCGCCACCAGGGCAAAGAGATAGCTCGGCTTCTTAAAGGGGTCCTCCCAAACCGCTTGGTGACGTCCATTGGCGAGGTCTTTTTTATCGATACAATTGCCGTTGGCAAGAATGACCGGATATTTTGCCTTGTCGGCTTCAATCGTTGTTGTATAGGTCGCCATCACATCAGGACGGTCGTAAAAATAAGTGATCTTACGAAAGCCTTCCGCCTCGCATTGGGTGCAGAAGTTGCCACTCGATTTATAGAGCCCTTCAAGAGAGGTATTCTTTTCAGGATGGATTTTATTAACCACTTCAAGAGTAAACTGATCGGGTAGAGACGCTGTGATTTTTAAGTAGTCGTCTTCGACGTGATATTCATTGTCGTCTAGGTCCTTACCATCGCACTTAAGAGAAACTAACTCTAGATCAACTCCGTTAAGAATGAGATCTTGAGGCTCTCCAGCTCTTTTGGACATTTTTAGCTGAGCTGTTACCTCTGTATAATCTTCATGCAAATCGAAAGACAAGTCGACATGCTTGATATCGTAGGGAGTCGATTGATAATCTTTTAAATATTTTACAGTTACTTCAGAATCAGCTCTCATTTTGCTTCCTTGCCCTTGGACGACGAGGTCATTGCCATTTTGTTTTAGAATTAAGGTTACAACAAGGGTTTGACTAAGGAAAGAAGCAAATATTTATGAAAGTTGAAAATATTTTTTCAATCTTCAAAGTTTTTTGTTTATGACCACCTCAACGTCTTTTGCCCCGTACTTTAGATCATCGGTTATGCCGTACATGTCACCTGGCTCAACGCTTTCAAATCGACCGTGACGCTTTAGACGGACTTTTAATCGAAAGAGATCAGGACGACGGACCTTGGGATTCAATATTTTGATATCTTTGGGGGTGATCTTAAAGTGATGGAAATCTTTCTTGAGGTCCTCGTCAATCATCATTTCCTTGATGGCAAAAGGCTGCGGTAAGGGGCTATAGGCATTAAAAACTTCGAATCTTAAGTGTTTAAAACCATTGGCATCTCGCTCTAATCGCTCATCCAAAGTGACGTATCCTTCGAAGTAATACTGCCGATCTGAAGTGAAGAATATGGCCGCAGAAACAGCTAAAGTTGTTGTGATGAAAAAAACAGCTGGCGGGAGCCAACGTTTAGAAATCGTCAAAACCCTGCACCCCCAACGAAATGTGTTTAAAAGACCGATTTGACCACAAAAAAAATAACCTCCTAAGTTTATTGGAAATAACCATTAGAACGTAGGATTGATATTGAGACATCTGCAACAATTCCGATATCATAGTAGATAAGATGAACGATTAAAAGAGAGACCGCATGAACGTTTTCTATAGATTGTCCATACTCGTATCACTTATTTCCGTCATATATATTCAGTCCTGTAAGACGACAAGTGATGGATCAAACCTCGCTTCAGGTGGCGAAGATATAGCGACATCTTCTCCAGAAGCGATCAATCAGCTTCTCATGGATGCTTCCGTTCTCCCCGGTCCTGTTGAAGCTCCGGATATTGCAGTTCACCTTATCGGCAGAGCACGAAATGCTGTTGACTCAGCTCATGAATATTATTCACGCAGAAATCATGCGATAAAAGCAGAAAGTGCTGTTGAAAAAAGTCTGCAAATCTATGCTTTCCTGATGTCTTATTTAAGGTTTCATCAGAACGTCAACAAAGAATCATGTTCCGTTCAAATCCAAGACAATAAAATATCTGAAAAATTTCGAACGATGTTACTGCTTGGTGCAGCTTCCGCTGATCCTATTGCTGTCTTCAACTCTTACGACCCATCAGACCGGCCCGACGCTAGTACTTTTGTAAACAATGTCCGCAGTTTTGCCCAAGACAATTCGAAGTCCCCTCTTCCTGAAGATCCAGGTCTTGCAATAGAAATGCACCGACTAGCCTTGACGAGCAACGCTGTTATGGACTGGACTCTTTCTTATATAAACAAAGGCACAAGACCTTCCTGCCAGTTCGCCAATTTAACAGGCCAATCAGGCGAAGCGATGACAAAGGCATGTGAAGGTTTTAACGCGACCGCGGCCGATATTCCTCTTGCAGATACGCCAGCAAGGCGACAAGGAATTGCGCAAAAGCTTAATCAATGGCAAACGGAACTTAAAGAAGTGACGCAAGATCTTGAGAG